>JBOGZX010000308.1:0-5043 GCA_050697615.1 Gaiellaceae bacterium | reverse complement strand
GCCGTCTGCCCGATCCTGCGCGCCGGGCTGGGCATGCTCGACGGGGTGCTCGCCCTCATCTCGGGCGCGCGGGTCGGGTTCATAGGCCTCTACCGCGACGAGGCCACGCTGCACCCGGTCGAGTACTACGTGAAGCTGCCGCAGGACGTCGCCGAACGCGACGTGATCCTGCTCGACACGATGCTGGCGACCGGCAACTCGACCGCCCATGCGGTGAGGCTCGTCAAGGACGCGGGGGCCTCGAGCGTGCGGCTGATCTCGATCATCGCCGCGCCGGAGGGGATCGAGAACATCCAGACGGCGCATCCCGACGTGCAGATCGTCGTCGCCGCGATCGACCGGCAGTTGGACGAGCGCGGCTTCATCATCCCGGGTCTCGGCGACGCGGGAGACCGTCTCTACGGAACGAAGTAGCGACCGTGGTCTGGCAGCACTTCAGCGACCATCTGCAGGTTCTCTGGGGAGCGCTCACCGCGCTCGCGATCGTGCTCGTGCTGACGCCGGCGGTCGGCTCGGCCGCGCGGCACCTGCGCCTCGTCGGGCGTCCCGCGGAAGGCGGCAGGGCGATGCCCACCGTTCCGCGGCTCGGCGGGCTCGCGATCTTCCTCGGCGTGCTCGTGCCGTCGCTCGCGTTCCTGCCGCTCGGCGGCGACCTTCGCGGCGTCCTGCTGGGCGCCGCGGTCGCGACGACGATCGGCGCGATCGACGACTTCCGCGGCCTCAACTGGTGGCAGAAGCTGGGCGGTCAGGTGATCGCCGCCGCGATCCCGACCACCTTCGGCGTGTGGGTGCACACCTTCACGTTCCCCGTCGTCGGCGTCCAGGCGCTCCCGGTCTGGGTCGGGGTGCCGCTGACGGTGCTGGGGATCGTCGCCGTGATGAACATGGTCAACTTCCTCGACGGGCTGGACGGCCTCGCCGCGGGCGTCTGCGCTATCTCCGGCGCGACGTTCTGCGTGATCGAGTTGTCGCTGGGACGCACCGGGGCGGCGGTGCTGGCCGCGATCGTCTGCGGCGCGTGCCTCGGATTTCTGCGGCACAACTTCTATCCGGCCCGCATCTTCATGGGCGACTCCGGCGCGCTGCTGCTCGGGTACACGCTGGCGGCGGTGTCGGTGCAGGGGCTCCTGAAGACCGCGGCCCTGGCGACGCTCGTGCTGCCGCTGCTCGTGCTGGCGGTGCCCGTGCTCGACACGTCGTTCGTCGTCGCGAAGCGGTTGAAGAGCCGCCAGCCGATCTACGTCGCCGACGCGCGACACCTGCACCACCGTTTCATCCGCCTCGGCTTCTCGCAGCGGCGCGCTGTGATCTACCTGTGGACCTGGTGCGCGACGCTGGCGCTCGCGGCGCTCGCGACCCGGTTCGCGCCGCCGCACCGCAAGGGCGACTGGAGCGTGGCGAATCTCGTCATCGACACCGCAGCCGGTGTGCTCGCGGTCGCGATCTCGCTGTACGTCGTGTACGTGCTGGAGATCGTGAAGCTCGCGACTCCACGCTCTCGCCGGCGCGACGAGGCGAGCCGCGCCGCGTAAGCGGCGACGGCGATGTCATACTTCACGGCGAGCCACGCTCCGGCGGCGGGGGCGGCTCGTCGTGCCCACGGCTCGCCGCGGACCCCGCAGATGCGTCACAAACACGAGCTCCCCCCCGCATGGTTAGTACGAATCGGCTGTCACAAGCGAGACCCACGGAGCCTGGTAATCTCCCCGCGCGTGTTCGCCTCCGAGCGCCCATCCTTCCAGCCGGTCGAAGCCGAAGCCCTCGCGTGAAGAGCGCATTGCTCGCCACTCCGCGGCCCGCACCGAGCCGTCGGGCCCCCATGCTCGCGGGCGCGGGCGTGGTCGTGCTCGCGCTGCCCGTGTGCCTGGTCGCCGGCTTCTCGGTCGCCGCCTGGGTGCTCGCCGCGGCGCTCTGGGTGGCCGGTGAGCTGCTCGGGCTCTGGCTCGCACGCGTGCCGACCGGGGCCGACCATCTCGGCCGCTCGGGCTTCGTCGCGGTCGGCATGGCCTTCCGCGGCATCGGCGTGATGGTCGTCCTGCTCGCGGTCACGGTCGCGAACAAGCCCGTCGGGGTCACCGCCGTGATCGTCTACGCGCTCGCGTATACGCTCTCGCTCGGGATCTCGCTGATCGAGTACTTCAGCGGCGAGGCGCGTACATGAGCGTAGGCTCGCCGGAGCTCATCGAGGAGCGGAGGTGCCGGCTTCGCCGGCGCTGGAGCGGGAAATGCATAGGGCAACCGAAGGTTGACCCATGAGCGTCGGCTCGACGGAGCTGACAGGAGCGGAGGCTCCGGCTTTGCCGGGGCGGGAGCGGGAATGAGGCGGCTGACGCTCGTTCTCGGAACGGCCGCGCTGCTCTTCGTGCCGGCCGCGGGCGCCGGGACGTTCGATCCCGCGCACGAGTTCGAGCTGAAGCAGTGGGTGTCGATCCACGCCGGGCCGATCGACCTCTCGATCAACAAGGCGGTGGCCTACCTGGCGATCAGCGCGCTCGTCACGATCTTCCTCGGCATCTTCCTGATGCGCGCGCGGCTCGCCCTGCTGCCGAGCAAGCGCCAGACGATCGGGGAGGCGCTCTACGAGCTGGCGCAGGTGCAGATCGCCGAGCAGGGGCTGCCGTCGAAGGCGATCGGGCTCTGGTTCCCGTACGTCGCGTCCCTCTTCCTGTTCGTGCTGGTGATGAACATGATCGGCTTCATCCCGCTGCCGCTGACCGGCGAGAAATACCACGGCGTCCCGACCTGGGGCATCTACGCCGTCACCTCGCAGCTCTCCGTGACGCTCGTGCTCGCGATCTTCAGCGTCGTCTTCACCCACGTCGAGGGCATCCGCTGGAACGGCATCCGCTACTTCAAGAGCTTCGTGCCCGCCGGCGTGCCGAAGGCGGGGGTGATCCCGATGGCCGTGCTCGAGACGGTCTCGCACATCTTCCGGATCGTCAGCCTCAGCGTCCGTCTCTACGCGAACATGCTGGCCGGGCACATGCTGATCCTCGTCTCGATCGGCCTGCTCTTCATCCTCAGCGGACTGACCTTCTGGATCGCAGTCCCGATCTCGCTCGCCATCGGTCTCGTCTTCTACGCCTTCGAGATCGTGATCGTCGTCACCATCCAGGCATTCATCTTCGCGATTCTGACCGCCATCTACATCGGCTCGGCGATCGAGCCGGCGCATTAAGGAGGACGTTCGTGCATCTGGTACTCGCAGCAGCAGACATGGTCAAGGCCGCCAAGGCCCTCGGGTTCGGGCTCGGCATGGGCCTTGGCTCGCTCGGTGCCGGCATCGGCATCGGAACCGTCTTCGGGTCGATGATCCAGTCGGTCGCCCGTCAGCCCGAGCTCCGCGGTGAGCTGCAGGGGATCATGTGGCTCGGCTTCGCCCTCACCGAGGCCGTCGTCTTCTACGGACTCGTCGGAGGGTTCCTCGGCTTCGTGCTCGTCTCCTGATGATCCGCCTGACGCCGATGCTGGGGACGTCGAGCCCCCTCACCAACATCATCCCGGGTCTGATGATCTGGACGATCGTGTTCTTCGCGATCGTCCTCTTCGTGTTGAAGCGGTACGCGTTCGGGCCGCTCCAGAAGACGATCGACGAGCGCCGTGAGCGGGTTCGCCAGTCGCTCGAGGACGCGGATCGCGCGCGCGCGGAGGCCCGCAGCCTGCTCGACGAGCACCGCAAGCTGATCGGGCAGGCGAAGTCGGAGTCGGAGGGGATCCTCGCCGAGGCCAGGCGCATCGCCGACGCCCAGCGCGAGCGGGTGCGGGACGAGACGGAGGAGGATCGCCGCCGCCGGCTCGAGGAGACGCGCCGCCAGATCGACCAGGCGACGCAGCAGGCGCTCGGTCAGATTCGAGACGAGGTCGGCAAGCTCTCGCTCGCCGCCGCCGAGAAGATCACCCGCAAGTCGCTCACCGGGGCGGATCAGCAGCGCCTGATCGACGAGGCGCTCGCCGAGATCGACTTCTCACGGCTCGAAGGGAGCCGGTCGTAGGCATCGCGCACCGCATCTACGCCCGCGCCCTGCTCGAGGCGGCGCAGGAGACCGGCAAGGTCGAGACGGTGCAGTCGCAGCTGCACGAGCTGCGCGACGCGTTCGCCGCCTCGGCCGACCTGGGAGCCCTGCTCGAGAACCCGGAGGTCGACTCGCGGCTGAAGGGCGACGTGCTCGCCCGGGTCGCGAACGGCGCCGACGAGCTGGTCGTCAACTTCCTGCGGCTCGCCGCCGAGAAGGGCCGCGCCGCGGAGCTGAACGAGATCGTCGACGAGCTCGACGGCCTGGTCGCCTCGCTGGAGCGCATCCTGGACGTCGAGCTCACCACCGCCACCACCCTGTCCGACGACGAGTTCGCCCGCATCCTCGGACGCATCGAGGACGCCTCGGGCCGCAAGGTGCAGGCGTCGCGCAGCGTCGACCCCGATCTGATCGGAGGGATCGTCCTCCAGGCCGGCTCGATGCGTCTCGACGCGAGCGTCCGCGGCCGGCTCGAACGACTACGCCACGACCTCGCCCACGCAAGGAGCTGAGAGAAGAAGATGAAGCTTCGTCCTGAAGAGATCACGTCGATCCTGCGCGAGCGGATCGAGAACTTCGACAGCGAGTCGAACCTGGCCGAGGTGGGCACCGTCCTGCAGGTCGGCGACGGCATCGCCCGCATCCACGGCCTCGAGAACTGCCTCGCGCTCGAGATGCTCGAGCTCGAGCACGGCGTCGTCGGCCTGGCCTTCAACCTCGAGGAGGACAACGTCGGCGCGGCGCTCTTCGGCGAGTGGGACCTGATCTCCGAGGGCGAGCCCGTCCGCCGCACCGGCAGGGTCGCGTCCGTTCCCGTCGGCGAGGCGCTGCTCGGCCGGGTCGTCGACCCGCTCGGCAACCCGCTCGACGGCCTCGGCACGATCGAGGCGACCGAGACGCGGCCCGTCGAGTGGAAGGCGCCGGGCGTGATCCAGCGCCAGCCGGTGAAGGAGCCGCTGCAGACGGGGATCAAGGCGATCGACTCGATGACGAACGTCGGCCGCGGCCAGCGCGAGCTGATCATCGGCGA
>JBOGZX010000307.1:0-5903 GCA_050697615.1 Gaiellaceae bacterium | reverse complement strand
GTGCTTCCCCTCGGCCGGCTCGTTGATCGGGAACTTGACCTTCCCCTGGCCGTCGGTCATCACCTTCGACATCAACGCGGAGTACTCGGTCGAGATGTCGTCGTCGCTGAAGTGGATCATCTCGGTCATCCCGAACACCCGCTCGTAGAACTCGACCCAGAAGTTCATGCGCCCCAGCTCGACGTTGCCGACGATGTGGTCGATCGCGAGCAGCCCGACCTCCTCGACCCGGCCCGGCGACTCGTGCGCCACGTAGCCGGGCAGGTAGGCGCCCTCGTAGGCCTGACGGTCGACGAAGGTGTGTACGACGTCGCCGTAGGTCGCGATCGACGACAGCCCGACCTTGCCCCACTCGTCCTCGACGACCTCGGGCTCCGCGACGCCGCGCGCCCCGCGCTGCACCGCCTGGCGGTAGGCCTCCTCCGCGTCGGGGACGCGCAGCGCGATGTCCTTCAGCCCGTCGCCGTGCACGCGCGCGAACTCGCCGATCTCGTGATCGCCCCGCAGGGCGCTCGTGAGCACGAGGCGGATGTCGTTCTGCTCGAGCACGTAGCTCGCCCGGTCGCGAACGCCCGTCTCGGGCCCCGCGTAGGCGGTGCGGCGGAAGCCGAACGCGTGCTCGTAGTAGTACGCGGCCTGCTTCGCGTTCCCGACCCAGAGCTCGAGGTGGTCCCAGCCGTCGAGAGGCATGAAGTCGTCGGTCATCGAGGCTCAGTCTACTCCGCGGATCTCAGCTTCAGTCTGCGGGCGGCTGCGCCGGCGGGCGGTGCAGCCGCTCGGCCAGCACCGCGAACAGGATCGCCGCCCCGCCGACGATCTCCCACCGGCTCAGGCGCTCGCCGAGCAGCAGGAGCGCGAACCCGACGCCGAACAGCGGCTGCAGGTTCGAGAAGAGGGACGCGCGCGAGGGGCCGACCCGGTCCATCGCGGTGAACCAGAGAAGGTTCGTGAGGAACAGCGGCCCCACCACGGCGAAGGCGAAGCCGAGCCAGGTGAGCACGCCGAAGTGGAACGTCTGCGCGGCCGTCTGCTTCGCCCCCGCGATCGCCAGCGGGATCCACCCGAGCAGCAGCACGACCGCGCTGATCCGAAACGGCGAATAGCGGCGCATCAGGGGCGTGACCGCCACCGAGTAGACCGCCCAGGTCACCGCCGTGAGAACGGCGAGGCCGTCGCCGACGATGTGGCCGGAGAACCCGCCCGACCCGGACGCGACGAACCCGACGCCGACGAACGAGATTGCCGTGGCCGCCCAGAAGGTGCGTCCGAGCCGCTCGAGCCCGATCGCGCTCACGATCAGCCCGATGAAGATCGGCGTCGTCCCGAGGAACAGCGTCACCGTCGCCGCCGAGGTCAGGTCGACGGAGTAGACGAAGCAGAGCTGGTTGCAGAAGATCGCGATCGCGGCGAGCACCACGAGCTTCGCGTCGCGCAGGCTGAACCGGAACGTCCGCTCCCGCGCGTACGTGAACGCCCAGAAGAGGAGGACGGCGACGCCGTAGCGGATCGTCGCGTACGAGAGCGGGCGGAAGCCGTGGGTGAGCACGTAGCGCGTGACTGTCGCGTTCAGCGCCCACAGCAGGACGGTCCCGAGCAGCATCAGGTCGACTGGGTGTGGAGCCCACCGGCGCAACAGGTCGGAGACGATACGCTTGCCCGCGTCATGGCCGAGCCGACCCGCGACGACGTCGACGCACTGCTCGGGCCCGCGACGCCGCACTTCGCGTTCCAGCTCCGCGCGCGCCTGCGGCAGCTCGTGAGCGGCCTGCCCGAGGGAGACGACGTGCGGGTGTACGCCGACTCGCAGATCGAGCGGCTCGACCGCCTGGGCTACGCGTCATCGAAGGCCGACGAAGGCCCGCACGAGTCGCCCGCGCGGATCGGCTGGGGCGAGCTGCCCTCGTCCGCGCCCGCGGACGACCCGCTGCCGCGCCGCTCCTAGCCGCGCGTGAACGTCTTCGTCACGGGCGGCTCGCGCGGCATCGGCCGCGCGATCGCGCTGCGGTTCGCGCGCGACGGGGCTCGGCGTGTCGCGATCGGCTACCTCCGCAACGATCGCGCTGCCGAGGAGACGGCCGGCGAGCTGCGCGCGCTGGGCGCCGAGGCGGTGCTCGTACGCGGCAACGTGACCTCGCAGCGGGTCCTCGACGAGGTGGCGGCACTCGGCCCGCTCGACGTGCTCGTCCACAACGCGGCGACCGGGATCATCCGCCCGGCCCTCGAGACCGACGACCGCCACTGGGACTGGACGCTGAACGCGAACGCCCGGGCGCTCCTGCAGCTCGCGCGGGTGACGGCGCCGCACATGCCGGACGGCTCGTCGATCGTCGCCATCTCGTCACTCGGCTCGCAGCGCGTGCTCGACAACTACATCCTGGTCGGGACGTCGAAAGCGGCGCTCGAGTCGCTCGTCCGCTACCTCGCCGTCGAGCTCGCTCCCCGGGTCCGGGTGAACGCCGTCTCGGGAGGCGTCGTCGAGACGGGGGCGCTCGAGCACTTCCCGAACCGCGAGGAGATGCTCGCCGCCGGCCGCGCCAACCCGGTCGGGAAGCTCGTGTCGGCCGACGACATCGCCGGAGCCGTCGCGTTCCTCTGCTCCCCCGACGCCGAGATGATCCGCGGGCAGACGCTGATCGTCGACGGCGGCTTCTCGCTCCGCGCGTAGCGCGAGACCCGCCGCCGGTTTACGCGCGGCGGAGAACCCGCCCGACCGTGTCGGTCGCGATGTAGCCCGCGATCTTGGGGTTCTCCTGTAGGCGCCGCACCGAGTACTCGTACCACCGCCTGCCGTAGGGGACGTATGTCCGCAACGGGTGCCCGGCGGCGACGAGCTGGTCGCCGCGTTCCGCGCGCACGCCGAGCAGCATCTGGAACTCGTAGCGATCGGGCTGGAGCCCTGCCTCGCCGACCAGGCGAAGCGCCTCCCCGATCAGGTACTCGTCGTGCGTGGCGATGCCGACATAGACGCCGCCGGCGATCAGCTTCCGGAGCGACTGCACGTAGTTCGCCCGTACGGCCTCGAACTCCGTGTAGGCGATCTCCGCCGGCTCGACGTAGATGCCCTTGCACAACCGCACGTTCTCGAGGCCGTCGATGTCGTCGAACGTACGCCGCATGTAAGCCTGCAGCACGACGCCGAGGTTCTCGTGCCCTTCGGCGCGAAGCTCGCGGTAGAGCTGCAGCGTGGCCTCGGTCGCCGACGAGTCCTCCATGTCGATGCGCACGAAGTTGCCGCGCGCACGGGCGTCGCCGATCACCGCCTCGAGGTTGTCCCGGCACAGCTCGTAGTCGAGCTCGAGGCCCAGCCCGGTGAGCTTCACCGACACGGTCGCGTCGAGCCCCTCGGCGTCGATCTGCGCCAGCACGTCGTGGTACTGGCCCGCGATCGCGCGCGCCTCGTCCGCGCTCGCGACCTCCTCGCCGAGCACGTCGATCGTGGCGGACTTCCCCTTCGCGTTCAGCGCGCGAACGACACGCACGGCGTCGTCGAGCAAGGGTCCTGCGATGTAGCGGGAGGAGAGCCGCCGCACGACGGGTCTGGGGACTGCCGGTAGGAACCGGACGATCGCGCGGTCGAGAAGTGCCACGGGCGGCGCGATCGTAGTCCATCCGTCCGGAACGGACGGCGGGACACGCGTCTCGCTCGGCGACCTCAGCCCTCGCGCATGAACCCCTGGCGGGCGGCGCTGACCAGCGCTACCGCCTCGGGGAAGAGCACACGCATCGCGTCGCGCAGCGCCATCGACTGTTCCTCCGGCGTGCCCTGCGGCTGCAGCTGCGACAGCGCGGCGCCCGTCAGTTCGACCGCGGTGTTCAGCGTCAGCGTCGCAAACTGCTCGCGCTGTGCCTCCTGCACCGACTCGGCCTGCTGCTCTGCGAACTCGCGCAGTCCGCGCAGCAGGTCCTCCGGATCGCCGCCGAACGGGAATCCTCCGAATCCACCTCCGCCTTCCATGGGGCCACGTTAGCCGAGGTCGACCAGGTACCGCCGCTCCACCTCGCGCACGAACCCGTCGATCGCTCCCGTGCCCGCCCGCAGCGCCTCCGAGAACGGCGACGACACCTGGCCCAGCTCGCGTTCGAGCGCGAGCGTGGCGGCGCCGACCTCGTCCAGGTACCCTGGCCTGGCGACTCTCGGGGGCGCTCCGATCGTCCGCTCGAGAGCGAGCGCGGCGGCCTCGGCCTCCTCGATTCCCGGCGGCTGCTCGACCATCCGCACCCGGGCGAGCTGGACGCGCAGCTCCTCGAGGTCGCCGCCGCCGGCGAGGTCGGCGGCAAGCTCGCACATCGCCACGATCGACGCCACGTCGCGCACGTCGTCGCGGCCCGCGACGGCGTTGCCCTCGTCGTCGACC
This sequence comes from Gaiellaceae bacterium, assembly GCA_050697615.1. Lineage (GTDB taxonomy): Bacteria > Actinomycetota > Thermoleophilia > Gaiellales > Gaiellaceae > PALSA-600. The sequence goes on along the minus strand of JBOGZX010000307.1, from coordinate 1,548 downwards.
ACGAGCCAGCGGCGCTCGTCGTCGGCGCCGAGCGCCACCAGGTAGTGGCGCAGCCCGTGCGCCGGCTCAGCCGCCAGCACCCCGGTCACCTCGCCGTGCACGGACGCGGCGGCGGCGGCCCGATCCAGATCGTCGCCCAGAGCCATAGAGTCAAGCGTATGGATGCCACGGAGCTGTTCGCGCCGCTCGGCCCCCGCTACGACCGCTGGGGCTCGATCCTGTCGTTCGGCCAGGACCCCCGCTGGCGCCGCTTCCTCGTGTCGCGGATCGACGCCGGCCCGACGGACACGGTGCTGGACGTCGCCACCGGCACCGCGGCCGTCGCGCTCGAGCTCGTCCGCCAGAAGGACTGCTACGTCGTCGGCGTCGACCGCACGCCGCAGATGCTGGACGAGGGGCGCCGGCGCGTCGTGCTCGCCGCGGCGAGCCGGAAGATCCGGTTGCAGGAGGCGGACGCACGCTCGCTGCCGTTCGAGGACGGGCAGTTCGACGCGCTCACCGTCACCTACCTGCTGCGCTACGTCGACGATCCGGCGGCCACGCTCCGCGAGCTTGCGCGCGTGGTCAGGCGGGGCGGCACGATCGCCGGCCTGGAGTTCGGCGTCCCGCACGGCGTCTGGCGGCCGGCGTGGGAGTTCTGGACACGTGTGGGTCTGCCCACCGCAGGGCGGATGATCGGCAACGGTTGGCACGAGGTGGGTGCGTTCCTGCACCCGTCGATCACCGGCCACTACGAGCAATGGCCGCTCCCACGCCTGCTGGGTGCCTGGGGCGACGCGGGAATCGACGGCGTGCAGGCGCGCCGGCTGAGCCTCGGCGGCGGCGTGGTGACATGGGGACGCAGGAAGAGCTGAAGCCCGCCTTCTACGCGCTGCGGCCCGGCGGATGGCGCGACTACGTGACGCTGCTGCACCCGCCGTACACGCTGTGGCACCTGTCGTACGTCGCGGTCGGCGCAGCGCTCGCGCCTCGCTTCCACCTCGACCGGCTGCTATGGGCGCTGCTGTCGTTCTTCCTCGCGATGGGCGTCGCGGCGCACGCGCTCGACGAGCTGAAGGGTCGTCCGCTCCGGACGCACATCCCGTCGCCGGCGCTCGTCGCGCTCGCCGCGGTCGGCCTTGCCGGAGCCGTGGCGATCGGGATCGGCGCGTCGCTCGCGTGGGGGCTCGGCCTGCTCGCCTTCGTGGCCGCGGGCGCGGTGATCGTCCCGGCGTACAACCTGGAGCTGGCGCTGCATACCGACGCCGGCTTCGCGGTCACGTGGGGCGCCTTTCCGGCGCTGACGGGCTACTTCGTGGAGGCGCAGACCCTGCGTGCCGAGGCGGTCGCGGCCGCGCTGTACGCGTTCGCGCTCAGCTACGCGCAGCGGGCTCTCTCGACGCCGGTCCGCCAGGCGCGGCGGCAGGCTGCGACGACCGCCGGGATCGGGGGGCTCGAGCGTGCGCTGCGGTCGCTCACCTGGGCGTCGGTCGCCCTGGCCGTCGCCCTCGTTGCGGCGCGCCTACGATGACGGAATGAGCGTAGGCTCGACGGAGCTCACAAGAGCGG
>JBOGZX010000306.1:0-3170 GCA_050697615.1 Gaiellaceae bacterium | reverse complement strand
CCTACGACCACCGCCTCGTCGACGGGGCCTACGCGGGGCGCTTCCTGCGCGACCTGCGCGAGCGCCTGCAGACGTGGGGCGAGAGCGATTACTAGCGCAGCGCACCTGCTCAACCTCGGCACCGTCGACTACCTGGAGGCGTGGGAGCTCCAGCGGTCGCTGGCGGTCGCCGTCGCGGAGGGCGCGGCGCCCGACACGGTGCTCCTGCTCGAGCACCCGCCGACGATCACGCTCGGACGCCGGTCGGAGCCGGACGAGCTGCACGTACCCGACGGCGCCGCCGTGCAGATCGTCGAGGTCGACCGCGGCGGCAAGTCCACCTACCACGCTCCGGGGCAGCTCGTCTGTTACCCGATCCTCGACCTGACCCGGCACGGCAAGGACGTGAGGCGCTACTGCCGCGACCTCGAGGAGGCGCTGATCCGAACCACGGCCGAGTTCGACGTCGAGGCAACGCGCATTGAAGGGCTCACCGGGGTCTGGCTCGAACGGCCGCCGCGCAAGATCGCGTCGATCGGCATCCATCTGACGAGGTGGATCTCGACGCACGGCTACGCATTGAACGTCGACCTCGACCCGGCGCCGTTCACCGACTGGATCACCGCCTGCGGTCTCGACGGCTACCGGTTCACGTCGCTCGCGCGCGAGCTGGGCCGGCCGGTAACCGTCGACGAGGTGCGGCCGGCGGCGGCGCAGGAGCTCGCCGACGTGCTCGAGCTGGCGTTCGAAGAGCAGACGCTCGCCGCCGCGTGATCCGCGCAGCGGAGCAAGGCGACCGCGAGGCAATCGAGGCCGTCACCAGCGCCACGCTCGGCGGCAGGGAGAAAGCGCTCCGGATCGTGCCGGGTCGAGTTCCCACCCGCGTTCGAAGCGAGAACGGTGCCTGACACCACCGTGTCTCCCGGTCAAGGGCGCTCGGGGTCGGGCGACGACCACTTCGGCCGCGGGCGCTCCTCGCGCGTCATCCGCTCGAGGCGGTCGAGCAGACCGGCTGCGTCGCCTGCGACCGCGATCGCGCCAAGGTCCGACTCGCGCACGAAGCCCTCGACGGTCGCATGGCGTGCGAAGGCGATCAGCGGCCGCCAGTAGTCGTCGACGTCATAGAGGCCGACCGGCTTCGCGTGCAGGCCGAGCTGCGACCAGGTGAGCTGCTCCATCAGCTCGTCGAGCGTGCCGAAGCCGCCGGGCAGCGCGACGAACGCGTCCGACAGCTCGGCCATCAACGCCTTGCGCTCGTGCAGCGACGACACGACGTGCAGCTCGGTCAGGCCGCCGTGCGCGAGCTCACGGTCGACGAGCCCCTGCGGGATCACGCCGAGCACCTCGCCGCCCGCCGCGAGCGCCGCGTCGGCGAGGGCTCCCATCAACCCGACGTGGCCTCCGCCGAAGACGACGCCCAGCCCCCGGGCTGCCGCGACCTCGCCGAAGGCCCGGGCGGCCGCGACGTAGGCGGGTAGGCGGCCGCTCGATGACCCGCAGAAGACACAGACCCGCCGCACGGCGCGAGCCTATCGGCGTTCTCTACGGTGCCGGGGTGCCGCACGCGTTCCACCACCCGTCGGAGCCTCCCGAGCGGCCGAGCGACCCCGCCGTCCGCCGCGCGAACCTGAGGCGGATCGGCCGCCTGTTCGCGGCCTACCGCATGCGGCTCGGTGTGGTTCTTGCACTGATCCTCTTCTCGTCCGCGCTCGGCGTTGCGCCGGCCTTCCTGCTGCGCGGCGTGCTGCAGGCGATCGGACGCGCGGACACAACCCGGCTGTCGATCTACGCCGGCGGCATGATCGCGATCGCGATCGCGACGGGAGTGCTCGGCGTCTGGCAGACGCTGCTCTCGAACCAGGTTGGGCAGCGCGTCATGCACGACCTGCGCACCGCCGTCTTCCGGCACCTGCAACGGCTGTCGCTCGCGTTCTTCACGCGGACGCGCACCGGCGAGGTGCAGTCGCGGATCTCGAACGACATCGGCGGGGTGCAGAACGTCGTCACGAGCACGGCGACGTCCGTCCTCTCGAACATCACCACCGTGATCGCGACGACGATCGGCATGCTCGCGCTGAGCTGGGAGCTGGCGCTCTTCGCGTTCGCGCTGATCCCGGTGTTCGTGCTGCTGACGCGACGGGTCGGGCGGGAGCGGCGCACGATCGCGTCCTCGACCCAGGAGTCGCTGGCCGACATCTCGAGCCTCGTGCAGGAGTCGCTCTCCGTCTCCGGGATCCTGCTCGGCAAGACGATGGGGCGAACGGCGGAGCTGGCCGACCGCTTCGAGCGCGAGTCGCTCCTGCTCTCGAACCTGGAGGTGCGCCAGCGGATGGCGGGGCGCTGGATGATGGCGATGATCCAGACGACGTTCGCCGTCATGCCGGCAGCGGTCTATTGGTTCGGCGGGCTCGCGCTCGCGCACGGCTCGCACGCGATCGGCGTGCCGACGCTGATCGCCTTCACGACGCTCCAGACGAGGCTGTTCTTCCCGGTCGGCTCCCTGCTGAGCGTGAGCCTCGACGTCCAGACCTCGCTCGCGCTCTTCGACCGGATCTTCGACTACCTCGACCAGGCGGTCGACATCGACGAGCGGCCGGGCGCGCGCGAGCTCTCCGAGGCCGGCGACGTGGTGTTCGACGGCGTCTGGTTCCGCTACGGCTCCGAGGAGTGGACGCTCGAGGACGTGTCCTTCACCGTGCCGGCGGGAACCACGACGGCGCTCGTCGGCGAGACGGGATCGGGCAAGACGACGCTCGGCTACCTGGCGGCCCGGCTCTACGACGTGGCCGAGGGAAGCGTCTCGATCGGAGGCGTCGACATCCGCGATCTCTCGTTCGCCTCGCTCGCACGACTCGTCGGCGTCGTGTCGCAGGAGACGTACCTGTTCCACGCGAGCGTCCGCGACAATCTGCGCTTCGCGAAGCCCGACGCGAGCGACGACGAGATCGAGGCGGCCGCCGACGCCGCGCAGATCCACGACCTGATCGCGTCGCTCCCGGAGGGGTACGACACGGTCGTCGGCGAGCGCGGCTACCGCTTCTCGGGAGGCGAGAAGCAGCGGATCGCCATCGCGCGCACGATGCTCCGCAACCCGCCGATCCTCGTGCTCGACGAGGCAACGAGCTCGCTCGACACCGAGACCGAGCGCCAGGTACAGGAGGCGCTCGACCGCCTGGCCGAGGGTCGCACGA
>JBOGZX010000305.1:0-2197 GCA_050697615.1 Gaiellaceae bacterium | reverse complement strand
CGGTCTCGCTGCCTGCGTAGAACCCGGGCGCCAGGAACAGGATCGTGGCGCCGGCCCGGCGCAGCGTCAGCATGCTCTCGAGGTGGATGGCCGAGAGCGGCGTCTCGCGCGGGCACAGGACGAGCTTCCGCTCCTCCTTCAACGCCACCGACGCGGCCCGGTGGATCAGGTTCTGCATCGCTCCGGAGGCCATCGTGCCGAGCGTTCCCATCGAGCACGGGCAGATCACGTATCCGTCGACCCTCGCCGAGCCGGACGCATACGGCGCGCGCCAGTCGTTCGGCTCGTAGATCGTGACGCCGTCGCCGGCGCCCTCGGTGAGCCGCGCCAGCGTCTCGTCCCGCGACAGCCGCGCGTCGCCGTACAGCTCGGTGGCGAGAACCTCGATCGCGGCGCCGGAGACCGACACGCCCAGCTCGCATCCGGCGTCCGCGAGTGCGCGCAACAGCCGTCGGGCGTACGGCGCCCCCGAGGCGCCCGTGATGCCGAGAAAGACACGCACTGCGCCCGTCAGCGTACGCGCGGGCAGCGCCGCTCGGCGTTACTTCTTGCCCTTGGACGATTCCAGGAATGTCGCGAGCAACTTCAGGCGCGCATTGCCGAGGCCCTGGAACGACGGCATCGGCGAGCCCGGATTCACGCACGCCGGGCACTGGAGGTGCGAGATCTGGAAGGCGATGCCCTTGTTCTTCGCACCCTCGGCCGTCAGGTTCGGCGCCCCGGCGAATCCGCCGCCGACTCCGTTGTAGGTATGGCAGTTGAGGCAGCCTGCGACCGCGAACAGCTTCGCTCCGGCGACGGCCGTCTTGTTGTTCGCGAAGCCCTCGTCCTTCGCCCACGACGGGACCTTCGCGATCAGCTCCGTACCGAGCGACTCCTTCGCGGTCGCGCCCTTGTACGTGAGGACCCCCATCGCGAGCACGACGAGGATCGACGCGACGATCGCGACGGGGCGGCGCAGCAACCGCCGCTCCGAGCGCAGGTCGAAGAACGGAACGGCGATCAGCAGCACGAGACAGATCGTCGGGATCCCGATCGTCCCGAGCAGCACGCTGTTCGGCCACTTGAAGATCCGCAGCAGGTAGAAGAGGTAGTAGAAGTACCAGTCGGGCCGCGGGACGAAATTGATCGTGCCCGGGTCGGCCGGCGCGTCGTAGAGCTTGCCGAGCCACCCCGCGCCTGTGCCGATGTGGTTGCCCGGCGTCGTGTACTTCCAGACGACGGCGAGGCCGATGATGACGGCCACGACGACGAGCGACATGATCGTGTCGTGCCACATCGCGTAGGGGTAGAAGGGCTTGCCCCTGTCCTTGACGTCCTCCTTGTACTGCTGGAAGACGCGGCGCCGCTCGACGAGCCTGTCGCTGGCCATTACCGCCGCCTCCGGGGAGCGGGGCGGAGCATGCCGGCGCGACGGCGCCCGCCGTTCGTCTTCGCCTTGTCGAGCGGACCCGTGCCCGCCGCCTCCTTCGACCACGGCGGCGACGAGACGCCCAGTCGGATCACGAGGTACAGGTGCAGCCCGATCAACGCCACGATCGCGCCGGGAATCATCAGCATGTGGATCGCGTAGAACCGCGACAGCGTGTCGGAGTTGATGTACGTGCCCCCCTGCAGGAACTGCGCCAGGAACGGGCCGAGGAACGGAGCCGTGCCGTTGATGTTGATGCCGACGACGGTCGCCCAGTACGACGTCTGATCCCACGGCAGCAGGTAGCCGGTGAACCCCTCCCCGAGGCCCATCGCCAGCAGCAGCACGCCCAGGATCCAGTTCAGCTCGCGCGGATACTTGTAGGCGCCGAACAGGAAGACGCGGCCCATGTGCAGGAACATCAGGATGATGAAGACCGACGCCCCCCACTTGTGCATGCCGCGAACGAGCCAGCCGGCGAAGATGTCGTTCGTGATGTGCTGGATCGACGAGTAGGCGTCCTTCGCGTCCGGCTTGTAGTACATCGCCAGGATCGAGCCGGTCAGCGCCTGCACGAGGAACGCGGTGAGCGTCGCCGAGCCGAGCGTCTGGAACCAGTTGATGTCGCCCGGCACCTTCCGGAAGAGGAAGTACTTGACGCCGCCGACGAGCCCGGAGCGCTCCTCGAGCCAGTCGACCGGGTACAGGATCGACTGCTGGAGCTGCTCGGATCTGGTGAGTCTTCTCGTCGCCATCTGTCAGTGGGGAGGCTGCACCGGGTAGAGC
>JBOGZX010000304.1:0-2410 GCA_050697615.1 Gaiellaceae bacterium | reverse complement strand
CTCGCTCGGCATGCGCCAGCGGCTCGGCCTCGCCGCGGCACTTCTCGGCGACCCGGAGCTCCTCGTCCTGGACGAGCCCGCCAACGGACTCGACCCGGAGGGCGTCCGCTGGCTGCGCGACTTCCTGCGCGACTTCGCGAGCAAGGGTCGAACCGTGTTGATCTCGAGCCACGTGCTCGCCGAGGTCGCCCAGACCGTCGATCAGGTCCTGATCATCAACCACGGCAAGCTCGTCGTCGAGTCCTCGCTCGAGCAGTTGACCGCTCGCGTCGGCGGCTCGGTCCGCGTCCGCTCGCCCGAGGTCTCACGGCTGCAAGAGGCGTTGAGCCGCGCGCAGATCGCGACCAGTCCGAGCAACGAGCATGCGCTGCTCGCCCACGGAACGACAAGCGACCGCGTTGGAGACATCGCCTTCGCCGCCCGGATTCCGATCCACGAGCTCGCGAGCGAGGCGTCGTCACTCGAAGACGTCTTCCTCGAGCTGACCTCGGAGCCGGTGCTATGAGCGGGCAGATCAAGGCAGAGCTGCTGAAGATCCGCTCGACGCGAACGACGATCGGGCTCGCGCTCGGGATGATCGCGCTCGTCCTGCTCTTCGCTCTTCTCTCCGGGCTGCTGACGAAGGCCCGAGACCTCTTGAGCAGCCAGGATCAGTTGGGTCTCCTGAGCGTCGGCAGCCTCTCCGGCGTCTTCTCGGCGCTCGCCGGGATCATGCTGATCACGAGCGAGTACCGCTACGGAACGATCCGCCCGACGTTTCTCTTCTCGCCGAGACGCTCACGGGTGCTGGCCGCGAAGCTTGCCGCCGGCCTGCTCGCGGGCCTCGCCTTCGGGGTCGCCGGCCAGGCGCTCGGCTTCGGCATCGGCATCGCGATCCTCGACGCGCGCGGAATCCCCTACGCGCCCCGTACGGGTGCGACCGCGCTCCTTCTCGGCGGAACGCTCGCCTCGAGCGCGATCTGGGGCGCAATCGGCGTCGGCCTCGGCGCGATCGTCCGCAACCAGGTCGGCGCGATCGTCGCCCTCCTCGCCTGGGGCTTCGTCGTCGAGAACCTCCTCTTCGCATTCGTCCCGAGCGTCGGCCGATTCGCGCCCGTCCACGCCCAGAACGGCCTCTTCGGCCTCACGACCAAGCATCTCCTCTCGCCTGCCGCGGGCGCCGCCACCCTGATCGCCTGGACTGCCGCCCTCGCCGCCGTCGGCGTCGTCCTCGCCGCCCGCCGCGACGTCGGCTAACGCAATCGCGAGCGCATGAGCGCGTTCAGGATGCGCCGATGCTGCGGCCGATACGAAGTCCGATGAGCCCGTGGAATCAGGCCGGCTGCTGGAGCTCGAGCAGCAGGTTGCGGAGTTGGGCGAAGCGTTTCGGGCCGAGCCTCTGCTTCCAGGCGGCTTCCGTCTCGGCGACTGCGTCGCGGATCACGCCGACCGCGGCGATGCCTCGTTGAGTGAGGACGATCCGCTTGGAGCGCAGGTCGTCCGGGTGCGGTTCGCGCCGGAGGTAACCGAGGCGCTCGAGCTCGCGCAGCAGGTAGTTGAGCGCCTGCTTGCTGATCCCCAGGTGGGCGGCGACGTCGGTCGGCCGGGCGCCCTGCGGAACCCCGTACCGGAAGAGAGTGAAGTAGGCGCGGTCGAAGTCCTCGAAGCCGCGCTCGTGCAGCCGCTCGAGCATGTGCTGTTGGACCGCCTCCCAGGGGATGCGCAGGAGGGCGCCGATCAGCGGCGGCCCGAACGGCCGCGTGGCGATCTCCCGCGATTTCATAAAGTGACTTGACAATATGCGCTAGCCCGACTAGGGTCAAGCCACTTTACCACCACGAAGGAGGTCGACGATGGCAGCAAGCACACGCGAAGAGATCAGAGTCGGTGAGATTGCGATTCGCTTCCTGCTCGAGGGCGAGCAGTCGGAAGGCGCCGTGGCAGTGTTCGAGTTCGACGTCCCTGCCGGTTCCAGGGTCGCGGCGGCCCACAGTCATGACGGCTTCGAGGAGACGATCTACGGGCTCGAGGGCACTCTCGTCTGGACGCTCGAGGGCCAGACGCACGAGGTCGGCTCCGGCGAGGTGCTTTGCATCCCCCGCGGCGCAGTCCACCAGTTCGCCAACGTCGGCGACATTGGCGCGAAGGCGTTGGCGATCGCGACCCCGGGCATCCTCGGCTCGGAGTACTTTCGCGGGATCGCCGCGGTCCTCGATGCGGCCGACGGCCCTCCCGACCCGGCCGCGATCGCGGCGGTGATGCGTCGCCACGGACTTACCCCCGTCTCCTGATGACCCTTTGCAGGAAGGAACGAGCAATGACCTGCCAGCACCAACTCGCCTCAACCCGCTCCGCGGTCGCCCACGCGCAGCACATTCTCATGGTCGAGTTCACCTCACCTGACGGACGCAGCTGGCACGCGGTCGGCGGC
>JBOGZX010000303.1:0-11586 GCA_050697615.1 Gaiellaceae bacterium | reverse complement strand
CTCCGGATCGACGACGGTCGTCTGCTCCGCGAGCACGCGCGTCTCCTGACCGGCGAGCGTGATTGTTGGCCGGAAGCTCGCGGCGCGGGCGCTCGTCGAGGTGGGAGAGACGAGAAGCGTGCTCAAGCCGAGGAATTCGTCGGCCTGCACGACCACCGCGTAGCGGGAACCTCGTTGCTCGTGTCCGCGCGTGCTCTTCGGCGGCGGGAGCCGGAAGACCTCGCCTCGGACCATCAGTCGTCTCGACGTGCTGGCGCGAGCTCCGCCAGCTGCTCGCGGATGACACGCATCTCCTCGCGATCGTGCTCATCCGCGGCGAGCATGCGCACCTCGTCTCGGACGGCTGACCGGAGCCGCCGGCGAGCCGCCGCCTCTCGCAGCGCCATTCGCACGGCTTCCGAGTCGCTGAGTTCGCCCGCCCGCACGATCTCGAGGGCCGCCGCTGAAGCGTCATCGAGACGAACGTGTAGCGACCGCGCCACGGCCCCTAGCGTAGCACAGAACGTGCTACGGAAGCGTCACGGTTCGCGACGGTGCCGAAGGCGGATCCTGGGAGGGCCGCAGCGACGAGTTGCGCGAGCTGCGGTTGAGCCGCTGCTCCAGCTCCGCGACCCGAGCCTCCAGCCGCCGGTTCGCCTCGACCAGTTCGCCGACCCGCAACAGCAGCGCCACCGCCGTCTCCCGGTCGCCGTCGAGGATCGCCACCGCCTCGGCCCGCTCCATCCCGGACGCATTCGCCGAGCCGAGGTAGGTCCCTTCCTACTCCAAAACACTAAAACCCGGTACCCTCGCCGCAAGCCCCACACCCCCTCCCCGAGGCCTGAACGCTTACCTTTTTTCGTTGCTGCGGTTTTTGCAGAGGCTCGCAGATGCTCAGTTGAACTCGCCGCACGCTCGCCGTCGCCGAGGCACGCGGCGCGGATCGGGCCGCGCCGCCTGACGAAGGCGGCCCGGCCCGATCGACGATCTAGGCGTACGCGCAGGTGACCGTCGGGTTCCAGTCGTTGTGCATCCCGAGCGGGTTCTCCTTCCAGAGCCAGGCGTGCATCTCGTAGAAGTCGGGCAACCCGTAGCGGTTCCCTGCCTGGACGAGCTCCATCGGCTGTCCGAAGAGGGTCGGTGCGGGTGCTCCGGCTCCGCCGTGCGCGGCTTCCCACGCCGACTTGAGCACGAGATACTCGACCGCGACGAGCCGGAGGCGCCCGTCCTTCGTCGGCTCGTAGATCACGAGCTCGGGCGAGGACTCGTCGACTTGGCCGTCGAGGAGGCTGGGGTTCAAGTAGTGGATGCCCATGCCTCCCGTCGGGTCGTCGATGCAGGCGACGCCGTTCACGTCGATGACTTCGGCGGTGTAGCCGGCCGCCTCGGCCACATCGAAACGGTGGAATTGCGCTGTCGCCGCACGCGCGGCGGCGATTCCTCCGGCATCGGCGGTCGCGCCGGCGGCGGTGACGAGCAGCATCCCGATCGTTGCGAGCACGCTGAACAGAGCTGTTCTCTTCATATCTCCTCCTTCATTCCGGGCGGTAGAAATAGGGGTCGAGGACGCTGACCTGCGTGATCCGAGACACAGGCAGGTCGTTGCGTCCGGCGGACTTCCGGATCGCTTCCGGCGACGGCCCGTCGTACACGCAGAAGGTCTTCGTCCTGTCGTCGCTCACGTACGAGTGCAGCCAGGTGACGCCCTCGTCGGCATTGCGGCCGACGACGCGCAGGCACGTCTCCGCGCCGTCAGCGTCGACCGGGATCTCGAGGCCGCCCTCGAAGGTGCGCTCGACGACGTATCTCGGCATGCTCCTCCCTTCGCTCTCCGTTGCCGTGAGCGACGGTAGGCGCCGTCGCCGGATCTGCCATCGGCGCAGGCACCCAAATTGGGAGGCGCGGCTACCTAGTTTCTGCGCCGATGCCCATCTCGACCGCGCGTGCGACCGCTTCGGCCCGCGTTCTCGCGCCGAGCTTGCGCAGCGCGGCGGCGACGTGGTGCTCGACAGTGCGCGTGGAGAGGAACAGCTCCTCTGCGATCTCCGCGTTGCGCAGGCCCTGTGCGACGAGGCCGAGGACCTCGAGCTCCCTCGTGGTTAACCCTGCGGGATTCGCGCGTGTCGCGGAACGTGGTCCGCGGCTGATGCCGCGTGTGCCCCGGACGCGCAACCGTCGCGCGACGTCCTCGGCGGCCGGCATGGCACCGAGGCGCCGCAGCTCCTCGAGCGCCTCGCCCGTCCTGTGGTCGTCGCCCTCGTCGGCCAACGCCAGCGCAGCCTCGTACGGACAGCCGAGCTGCTGCCAGGTCTCGAGTGACGCGGGGTCGCCCGCAAGATGCAACGCGAACGGCGTCGCTGACGCCGGCGCAACCGGCTCGTCGATCCCGGCTCGGCGTCGCCACAGAGCGAGCTCGCCGACGATCCAGGCGGCATTCCGGGCGCTCGCCAGTGCGAGCACGTGGTCGGACGCGTCGGCTGCGAGCGCCGGATCCCCCTCGAGCGCCGCGAGCTCGGTCCGAGCGATCGCGGCCGGTGCGAGGTGCTGTAGGTCGGGCTTCCCCTCTGCGATCGCGAGCGCCTGGTCGAGCAGTTCGCGGTGCGCCGGGTCACCGCGGCGAATGCGCACGGTGCCGAGGACTGTGAGGGCGAGCAAGCGCAGAAGCGGGGCGTGGTGCGGTTGCCGGAGCACGAAGCCCGCGGAGTCTGCGGCGTCGTCCCAGCGGCCCTGGTCGAGCTCGACGCGCGCGCGGTAGACGATCACGTACAGTCGCCAGAGCTCGAGGCCGCGTTCCGTGCAGTACTCGATCCCTTCACCCAGGAGCGGAAGAATCGAGAAGTCGCGGACGCGCGAGCCTGCCCAGCCGAGGTGGATGTAGCCGCGACCCGCCTCCGACTCGAGGCCGGCGGCGGCGGCGAGCCGGACGCTCCGCTCGAGGTCGTCGACGCCGTCGCGCCGCCCGAGCAGGAGCTTCATCGTCCCGACGTTGTTCAACTGGCGGATCGCGGTCAGCTCGTCGGCGTGCTCAGCAAGCTCCAGGAAGCGATCGTTCCAGGCGAAAGCGCGTTTCGCGTCCTCCATGTTCATCGCGAGTGACGTCGCGTACTCATACGCGCGGGCGAGCTCGGGCGACGCGCCGAGCGGCTCGAGCAGTGCGAGAGATTCCTCGGTCATCACGGCGGCTGCCGCGGTCTCGCTGGCGCACCAGAGAAAGGAGGCGAGCTTGAGCAGGCCGACGCCCTCCTTTGCGACGTCTCCGAGCGAGCGGTGCGCGGCCACCGCTTCCCGCATCGCTTCGATCGCCGGGTTGTGCCGGTCGGTGAGGTGGTACTCCGTCGCGCACCGCTCGAGAAGCTCGGCCCGTTCTGGCTCGGACAACGTTCCGCCGAATCTCAGCGCGCGGGCGTAGTGCGCCGCCGCTTCTCGGTGCGCGCCGACGGCGGCCGCCGCCTCCGCCGCGGCGGGCGCGAACTCGATCACGGCGGCCGCGTCTCCGGCGCCTTCCGCGTGGTGGGCGAGACGCGCGAGATCGAGGCGGCCGTCCGGAGGGCACCGAAGCGCGTCGAGCGCTGCTGCGTTGAGCTGCGCGCGCCGGTGCGGGGCGATCGACTCGTCGAGCGCGATCCGCGCGAGCTCGTGGCGGAACGCCACCCCGTCCCCTTCGACCTGCAGCACGCCGGAAGCGATGCAGCCGTCGACGGCGGAGAACGCCTCGCCCACCACGGCCGAGACGAGCCACAGCTCCGCGCGTTGGGTCGCAACTGCGACCGCGTCGAGCAGCTCGCGCGCGCGTTCGTCGAGGCGCGCCACACGAGCGAGGACGGCGTCGCGAACCGTGGCCGGGATCGCTGCTTCGCCGGTCGCAAGCACCTCCGTCACGAAGAACGGGTTGCCGCCGGTGCGATGGTGCAGCGCCGCCGGGTCGATGCCCAGCGGCTGGGCCAGCCGTCTGACGGCGTCCTGTGAGAGCGGATCCAGGTGCAACCGCTCCACACCGACCGAGGTCGCGAGGTCGCCGAGGACGATCCGCAACGGGTGCACGCGGTCGAGTTCGTCCGACCGATACGTGACGAGCACGAGCGCCGGCAGGCCGGCGACCCGTCGGCCGAGCATGCCGATCAGGTCGAGCGTCGCCTCGTCCGCCCAGTGGGCGTCTTCGACGAGGAGGATCGTCTCGCCGTCGGCCGTGAGGTCCGTCGTCAGCGCATCGAGCGGCGCCGGTCGGGCATCCGCGCGCGCGAACGCGAGACCGAGGTCGCCGCCGACGGCGTTTGCGATCTCCGTGAACGGGCCGAGCGGCCGTGGCGTCCTCAGCCCGTCGCACGTGCCGACGAGCAGCCGAGCGCGTGAGCCTTGCTCGCCGCAGAACCTCTTGACGAGTGCCGTCTTGCCTACGCCGGCCTCCCCGGAGACGAAGACGAGACGTCCGTGACCCCCGCGCGCGGCCTCCCACGCCCCCGCGAGCTGTTGGAGGACCTCTTCGCGCTCGAGGAGCGCGGTTCCGGAGGGGGCGATCGCCGCGATCCGCAGAATGCTAGGAGCTAGGTGCGAGAGTTGCAAGCAGCCGGTCGACCTCGTCTGCGGTGCTGTAGTGGACAATTCCGACCCGTACCGCCCCGTCGGGCAGCGCCAGCCGCTTTCATGATCTCGCGAGGAGAGCAGCTCGTCGAGCGCGACGGCAAGGCCTGTTACCTCGACCTCGACCCGGTTCGCGTAATGCCCGGTTCGGCCCATGAACTGCTAGCGCGGAGCGGTTGGCGCTCGCAGGCGACAGCGACCTCGAGCGCGCGGCAGATCTGACGCATCCGTTCGTCGCTGAGCCGGCCGAGGCGCTCGACGAGCGTCGCGAGGGAGACGCTCTCGACCGAGTCGAGGTTGACGACCGAGGGGCCTGGGACAGGGTCGTCGCCGGGCTCCAGCGGCACCTCGCTCGGGATCCCGCGGATCGTCGTGGTGCACGGGCCGATCAACGCGCGCCGAAGCCGCGGGATCACGGCGTTGCGCGACAGCACCACGATCGGGCGGCGTCCGACCTCGGGGAGCTGGCACCACCACACCTCGCCCCGTACGGGGAGGGCTCACGACGACCCGGCCGCCGCGCGAAACGAGGTGAGATCGCCCCACTCGTCGCCGACGCCGACCGGGAGACGGTCACAGGCGGAATACGCCGCATCGATCTCCACCGCCCGATTCCGCGCCACGAGAGCGTCGAGCGCCTCGTCGACGAGAACGGAGTCACTCACCCCTGCTCGCGCCTCTCGGGCTGCGGGCAGGAGCTGTTCGTCGACCGTCGTGCTGATCCTGACGCGCGCCATGCCCTGTTTATACGACGAATGTGGCGTAGACAGCTTCGCATCACCCTCCGCGCTGCCCGAGCGGTGTGCGGCGTATGATTCGACCCGAAGAGCACGTCGGCGCCGAGCGACCAGGGAGCGGAGATGCGCCAAGCGTTCATGTCAATCGAACAGGGCTTGACGACCTATTCGGAGGGTATGACGCATGGTGCGGAGAACGTTGAACCTTGGGATCCTGGCGCATGTAGACGCCGGTAAGACGACACTCACGGAGCGGCTGCTGTACGAGGCCGGCGTGATCGACGAGATCGGCAGCGTCGACGCGGGGACGACGCAGACCGACTCGCTGGAGCTGGAGCGGCGGCGCGGCATCACGATCAGGGCCGCTGTCGTCTCGTTTCCGGTGGACGACGTCGACGTCAACCTGATCGACACGCCCGGCCACCCCGACTTCATCGCCGAGGTGGAGCGGGCGTTGAGCGTGCTCGACGGCGCGGTACTGGTGATCTCGGCCGTCGAGGGGGTGCAGCCGCAGACGCGCATCCTGGTGCGCGCACTGCAACGGCTGCGTATCCCGACGCTGATCTTCGTGAACAAGATCGACCGCCCCGGAGCAGACGACAGGCGTGTGTTGCAGGCGATCTCGGAGCGGCTGACGTCGGCGATCGTCCCGATGGGAACCGTCGCCGGGCTCGGCACTCGGGTCGCCGCGTTCACGCCTTTCGACGCCGACGACCGCGGCTTCCGCGCCCGTCTCGTCGAGCTGCTCGCCGAGCGCGACGACAGGCTCCTGGCGGCATACGTCGAGGACGAGTCCGCCGTCCCGTATAGCCGTCTTCGCGCGGCGCTCGCCGAGCAGGTGGAGCAGGCGCACGCGCACCCGGTCTTCTTCGGGTCGGCGCTCACGGGTGCCGGCGTGGAGGCGCTGACGGCCGGGATCTCCGAGCTGCTCCCGGCGTCGGCGGGCGATCCGGACGGCCCGGTCTCCGCTGCGGTCTTCAAGATCGAGCGCGGCGGCGGCGCGAAGATCGCCTACGTCCGGATGTTCTCGGGAACGATCCGTACGCGCGACCGCGTGCCCTTCGGACGCGGGCTCGTCGGCAAGGTGACCACGGTCGCCGTCTTCGAGCGGGGCCGCGCCATGACGCGTCCGTCGGTCTCCTCGGGCGCGGTCGCCAAGCTGTGGGGCCTCGCGGAGGTCCAGGTCGGCGACCGGGTCGGCGAGCCGGACCCCGACGCGGCCGAGTACCGGTTTCCACCGCCGACGCTCGAGTCGGTGGTCGCCGCCGCCGACCCGGGCGACCGTGCGCGGCTCCGCATCGCGCTCGGCCGGCTCGCCGAGCAGGACCCGCTGATCGACGTCCGTCAGGACGACATCCGCGGAGAGACCTCCGTCTCGCTCTACGGTGAGGTTCAGAAGGAGGTCGTCCAGGCGACACTGTCGGACGAGTTCGGCGTCGACGTGACCTTCCGCGAGACGACGGCGATCTGCGTCGAGCGGCCGGTCGGCACCGGCGCGTCGGTCCGGCGGATGCACGAGGCGCCCAATCCCTTCCTGGCGACGATCGGGCTTCGCGTCGACCCCGGCGCTCCCGGCTCGGGTGTCGAGTTCCGGCTCGAGGCGGAGCTGGGGTCGATGCCGCTCGCGTTCTTCCGCGCCGTCGAGGACACGGTGCGCGACGTGCTGAAGGAGGGGCTCCACGGCTGGGAGGTGATCGACTGCGTCGTCACGATGACGCACTCCGGCTATCTGGGAAAGCACGGTCTCGGGCATCAGGACTTCAACAAGAGCATCTCGAGCACGGGCGAGGACTTCCGGAAGCTGACACCGCCCGTGCTGATGAGCGCGCTGCACCAGGCGCAGACGGTCGTCTGCGAGCCCGTTCACCGGTTCCGGCTCGAGGCGCCTGCCGACAGGCTCGGAGCGGTGCTGTCGGCCCTGGCTCGGCTGCAGGCCGTTCCCCGGGATCAGGCGACGGACGGCGTCTCCGCCGTGATCGAGGGTGACATCCCGGCCGGCCGGGTGCACGATCTTCGGCAGCAGCTGCCGACGCTGACGCGCGGGGAGGGCCTTGTCGAGTCCGCCCTCGACCGTTTCGAGCCCGTTGCCGGAAGCCCTCCGACCAGGCGCCGCACGACGGTGGATCCGCTCGACTTCCAGGAGTACGTCGTTCAGCTCGCGCGGCGGGCGAACCACACCACCACCGCTGCGGCGGGAGACCAGCCGGTCTCGTAGCGCCTCAGTCCGCGGGCGGCCTCACGACGCAGCCGCCGTCCGCGCGCTCGACGACCAGCGGCAGCATCCGCTCCGAGAGGTAGGACTCGATCGCGCGTGTCGCGTCCGCGAGCAGCCGCTCGCGCTCGTCGTCGGCGAACCGGATCCGCAGGGTCATCGCCTCGCCGCCCTCGACCAGCTCGGCGTGCAGGCCCTGCGCGGCGAGCACTTCGGCCAGGTCGCTCCCCACGCCCCGTCGGTCGACTTCCACGTGGATCGTCTCGGTCAGGGCCGCCTCCCTACCCACTCCGCACGGTTGCTATGCATGTCAGGCGTGGGAGCGCCGCATGAGGACGGCCGAGACCGCAAACAGCCGCCGCCGCGGCGCCCGCAGCTGCGCCGCCCTCGACTCGAGCGACGGCATCAGGTGTGCCGTCATGACGAAGGGATCGGCGAGGGGGCGACCGCCGCCGAGCGGCAGCGCTGCGACGAGCCTGCCGCCCTTCACCGCGACGACGAGCCGGCCGAACGGCACGGGAACTCCCTCGAGCGCCGCGAGCCGCTCCAGGGCGGGATCGTCGTCGACGCGGCAGAGGCGCACCTCGACTCCCGCAAGGCTCGCGGGCGGCGCCGCGACGCGGCGGCGAGGGCCGCGACCAGCGCGCCGGAGGGTCTCGATCCGGTCGTTCGCGATCAGCTGCCTGAAGTCGGGGTCCATCATTGCCGTTCCTCCTGTCTCTCTGTAACCAGTGATACGATGATAGCAGTTACGTAACCTCCAAAGCGAGATGACTGGTGAATAGCGATCTGATCCTGGACTTCCTCAACACACGGGAGCTGAGCCCGGACAAGGAGGAGCTCGAGACGCCTCGGGCGCTCTCGGAGTGGCTCGCCGAGCGGGGGCTGATCGACGCGGGCACGTCGGTGCCGCGGGCGCACCGCGACGAGGCGCTCCGCGTCCGCGAGGCGCTTCGTGCTCTCCTCGCCGCGCACAACCAGAAGCCGGCGGACGTCGCCGCCGCGACCGGCGAGATCGACGCCGCGTCCCGGCGCGCGCGCCTGGAAGTACGGTTCGCAGGTGAGGGGACGCGTCTGGAGCCGGCAGCGGCGGGTGCGCGCGGGGCCGTTGGTCGGATCCTCGCGGAGGTCTCGACGGGCATGGCGGACGGGACGTGGGAGCGGATGAAGGAATGTCGTGCCGACGACTGCTGCTGGGTGTTCCTCGACACGGCCAAGAACCGGTCGCGCGCCTGGTGCTCGATGCGCAGCTGCGGCAACCGTGAGAAGGTGCGGGCCTACCGGGAGCGCCACCAGTCCTGACGTTGAGCCGTGGAACCTTCTCCATCGTCGCCGCCGACCCCGAGGCCGGGGAGGTCGGCTGCGCCGTACAGTCGAAGTACTTCTCCGTCGGCTCGGTCGTTCCGTGGGCGCGCGCCGGCACGGGCGCCGTGGCGACGCAGGCCGCAGGCGTCGCCGCCTACGGCGAACGCGCGCTGGCAGAGCTCGCCGGCGGCGCCTCTCCGGAGCAGGCGATCGGGCGCGTACTCGACGGCGACCCCGGCAAGGAGACCCGGCAGCTCGGCGTCGTCGCCGCCGACGGGCGCGCCGCCGCGTACACCGGCGCCGACTGCCTCGACTGGGCGGGGCACAGGGTCGGGCCATGCTTCGCGGCGCAGGGCAACATCCTTGCGGGCGAGACGGTGGTCGAGGAGCTTGCGCGCGCGTTCGAGGAGACCCGGGGCCCCCTGGTCGAGCGGCTCGTCGCGGCGCTCGAGGCGGCCCAGGCCGCGGGCGGCGATCGGCGAGGCCAGCAGTCGGCGGCGGTTGTGGTCGAGCGCGCTGGTGCAGCCGCGGAGTCGCGCGAGGGTGTCGACCGCATCTGCGACCTTCGCGTCGAGGACGATCCGGAGCCGATCGTCGAGTTGCGGCGGCTCGTCGGCATCTGGTCTCGCTGGGAGGCTCTGCGCCGTGCCGGCCGGCTCTACGAGGCGCGCGAGTACGAGGCGGCCGCCGACCTGCTGGAGGCGTCGACGACGACCGCGGGTGACGGCATGCTGCTCTACAACCTCGCGTGCTACGAATCGCTCGCCGGCAGGGACGGTGACGCGCTCGCCCACCTGCAGCGCGCGATCGAGCTCGACCCGTCGCATCGCGAGCTCGCAGCGCAGGACGCGGACTTCGACCCGATCAGACCCGCCGTCTCGTCACTCTGACGCCTCCGGTGGAGCTTCGCCAGACGGTCGTCGACGACCTGCCGGAGTTGCACGCGCTGTTCCTGGCTGCGATCGGCGAGGTCTATCGGCGGCACGCGTTCGACCCGCCTGCGCCGCCGCTTGCGGTGTTCCAGGCGCAGCAGGGCCACATTCTCGAGACGGGACTGGCGGTCGTCGCGGTCGACGGCGACGAGCCGGTCGGATTCGGGTCGGCGTGGACGCGCGGCGACGAATGGTTCCTCGCCTCGCTGTTCGTCGCGCCGGGAGCACAGGCCCGCCGCCTTGGATCCGTACTCCTCGACGCGGTGTGGGGAGAGGGTCACGCGCGGCGGCGGACGATCACCGATGCGATCCAGCCGGTCTCGAACGCGCTCTATGCGCGGCGCGGGCTCGTGCCCGCCACGCCGCTGCTCGTCTTCGAAGGTCTCCCGGCGGGTGCCGCGGCAATCCTCGAGAGTGCGGGACGCGGCGATGCCACGGAGCTCTCGGCGCTCGATGCCGCCGCCTACGGCTTCGACCGCGCGCTCGACCACCCCCTCTGGGAGCGGGCGGCGCGGCGCACGCTCTGGCGGCGCGCCGGCGAGCCGGTCGCCTACTCGTACGCGTTCCCGGGCGGCTCGCTCGGCCCGATCGCCGGCGTCGACCCTGCGGCCGCCGCCGCCGCGCTCGAGTCCGAGCTCGCACGCGCCGCCGTGCCCGTGACGCTGCGCATCCCGGGCTCGTCGCGGTCGCTCGTGGAGGTCGCGCTGCGCTGCCGGCTGCGCCTGACGCCCACCCCCGGGCTGCTCCTCGGATCCCGAGGGACGAAGCCGCCGGTCGCGCTTGCGATCGGCGGCTACACCCTCTTCTGACCGATCGCTCGTGACACGCGGCACGCGGATTCCGTACACTCCGTAGATGTCGAGCACGGCCTGGGAGCTGATCTTCATGATGCTGATCCTGAAGATCCCGATCGTCTACCTCTGCCTCGTGGTCTGGTACGCGATCCGCGCCGAACCCGAGCCCGGCGTCGACCCGAGCGAGTCGTCGACGTGGAAGCCGTGGCGCAAGCCCGACGGTCCGCGCCCACGCCGTGGCGGTCCGCACGGCACGCGCGACACGACGCGTCCCGAGCGCGCGCGCCGCGATAGAGTTCCGTCGTGACGTCGAGCTCAGGGGATGCGTGGCGGCCCGCCGAGGCGGTTGCCGGCCTGATGGCTGCCGGCGCACTCTTCATCGGGCTGATCGAGCTCGTCTACCGGCCGTTCCGGCTCGCGCCGGCCGCGCTGATCCTGGTGCTGATGGCGACGATCATGAGCAAGCGCCAGCAGCGCCTGATCGGGGTGGCCGCGGCGGTGGTCGGCGTCTGCTTCGTGATCGGCGCCGCGTTGTCGGTGGTGCTCAAGCACCCGCTCTACTGATCCCCTGATTCGGGGTTCGGCGCAGGACAACCCGTACCGCCCTGGTACAACACACGGGTGAGCACGCACGACGTCGACGGCCTGAATGCCGGCTACGCGCGCGCCCTGCTCGACGAGTACCTCGAGAATCCCGAGGCGGTGCCGTCGGAGTGGCGCGTGCTCTTCGAGAGCGGCGACTCGCAGCTCGTCGCGACCCATCCGGGGATCGCGCGGCTGCTGGAGAAGCTGCCACACGAACACGGGGGCAACGGGCACGTCGAGGCCGCGGCCGCACCGGTGGCCGTCGCGGCGCCGCCGGCCGCCGTGGGGATTCCGTCCGACCAGATCCTCGGCGGCGTCGCCGCGGCGATGGCGCTCGTGAAGGCCTACCGCATGCACGGCCACCTCGCGGCGCGGCTCGACCCGCTCGGCTCGGAGCCCGTGGGCGATCCTGCGCTCGACCCGATGCGCCTCGTTCCGCAGCTGACGACCGAGCTGCAGGCGCG
>JBOGZX010000302.1:0-5024 GCA_050697615.1 Gaiellaceae bacterium | reverse complement strand
GTTGCGCACCGTGTTGATCGGGATCGCGAAGCCGATGCCGACGTTCCCCTGCCCGCCCGTGTTGCCGGTCGAGATCTGGGAGGTGACGCCGATCACGCGGCCGTCGACGTCGATCAGCGGCCCGCCCGAGTTGCCGTGGTTGATCGCAGCGTCGGTCTGGATGGCGTGCTCGATCGGGAGCGGCGTGGGCCCCTCGAGCTGGCGCTGCACCGCGCTGACGACGCCGGTGGTGAGCGTGCGTGTGAAGCCGAAGGGGTTGCCGATCGCGTACACGGGATCGCCGACCGTGACCGCGTCCGAGTTGCCGAGCGCGAGCGGGGTCAGCGCGCGTGCATGCGCGTCGATCTTCAGCACGGCGACGTCGGTGGACGGATCCTTGCCCACGACCTTCGCGGTCAGCTGATCCTGGCCGGAGAAAGCGACCTGCACCTTCTGCGCGCCCGTGACGACGTGGTAGTTCGTGACGATGTGGCCGGCCTTGTCGATCACGAAGCCGGAGCCGAGCGACTCCTGGGTCGTCGGGGCCGACGGGAAGCCGTTGAAGGGATCGGTCTGCTGCGTCACGGTCGTGGCGGTGATCTGCACCACGCCCGGTGCGTCCTTCCGGTAGATCGTCTCCGCGGTCAGCCCCTTCGTGGGCGGAGCCTGCAGCGATGCGTTCCCGAGACCCGTCTGGGCGAGCGGCGAGACCTGCTGGATCGTCGTCTCGTCGCCGAGCTTGCCGAAGAGGGCGGCTCCGCCGAGTGCCAGCGCCCCGCCGACGGCCGCCACCACGAGCGACTCGACGACGCGTAGCGGAGAGAGGTGTTGCCGGCCCATGTGCACTCCCTTATACCGCCCGGATGTTCACGTGCCTCGCGCGCCGATTAACGCCGGATTAAGCCTGGATCCACCGAGCTGCGTGACTGCGGGGCGGCGAACGACCCGCTCGGCGCACGCGCACTTGATTCCGGGCGGTTGTCGTGCGAAAACCTGCTGAAGATGGGAACCAACCGCTATCGCACCGCGGCGCTCTTCCGCGAAGAGCTACGCCAGTTCCTCCGCCGCAGCGAGGATGCGGCCCGCGACGTCGGCATCACGCCGCGCCAGCACCTCCTGATGCTGCAGATCGCAGGCAACGAGGGCGGTACGGCCACGGTGACGGAGCTCGTCCAGAAGCTGGCGCTCACCCAGAGCGCCGTCACCGAGCTCGTGCAGCGGGCCGAGCAGGCGGGACTCCTCGCCCGCGCGACCTCGAGCGAGGACGGACGGGTCGTCAACCTCTCGCTGACGGCCGACGGAGCGTCCCGGCTCGCCGCGCTCGACGACGCGCTGGGCGCCGAGCGGACGCATCTGCGCGAACTGATCGAAGCGCTCGACGACTGAACCTGCGCAGCATTTGCCGCGTTTAGCGGCGAATTCAACGGCCACAAACTACCCATGGGGTTCACGAATCCGCTCGAGACTGGCCGCCGGTCAAGCAGCTCCGCGAAGGGGACCCGCTCGCGCTCGGAGAGACCGCCCAGTCGGACAGATCGAAGGAGCTGCGGCCGCGCATCGACAGCGCCGACAGGGTCGGCCCTGATCTCCGAGGACAGCCTCGAAGGTCCTGGACCGCCTCGATCGGAGGGGAGCACCAGAGCGGGGTCGAACGGCTCGATCACGGCCGTCGGCAATTGCGCCGGCCGGTGTTCGAAGCCGGATTCCAGTCGGAGCGCGACCCGCGCTCCACGGCAATCCCGCAGAAGGAGCGGTTGCACCAGAAAGGAGATCCACGATGAGTACGAGTGAAGCTCGGCGCGTCGTGACGGTCGAGAGCAGCACGGAGTGGGAGGACGGTTTCGCGCGTCCGCGCGTGATGTTGCAGCCGTTCGCCGCGCCTTCGGTTCTCGGCCTCTACGGCTTCGCCGCGGCGACCTTCATGGTCGCATTGCACCTGACCGGTTCCTACGGCGGCGCGAACACGTTCGGCATCCTCTGGCCGTTCGCCGCCGTCTTCGGCGGCGTCGCCCAGTTCATGGCCGGCATGTGGGCGTTCCGCGTTCGCGACGTGATCGCCACGGCGATGCACGGCGCATGGGGATCGTTCTGGATCGCGTTCGGGATCCTGAACCTGCTGATCATGTGGGGGAAGGTTCCGGATCAGGCTGCCGGCTCGGTCTCGCAGCCGGCGTTCGCGATGTGGTTCTACATGCTCGCCGCGATCACGATCGCCGGTGGGCTCGCCGCGATGGCCGAGAACTGGGGCCTCGTGACGGTGCTCGTCCTGCTCGCGGGCGGCTCCGCGGTGCTGGGCGTCGGCATGTCGATCGCAAGCCCGACCTGGGTGAAGATCGCCGGCTGGCTGCTAGTCGCCTCGGCGATCGCAGCGTGGTACGTCGCGACGTCGATCATGATGCTCGCGAGCTCGGGCAGGGTGATCCTGCCGCTCGGCAAGCTGAAGAAGGGGGCCAACAAGCCCGGCGCTCGGCCGATCAGGCCGATTCAGCTCGAGTGGGCGGAGCCTGGCATCAAGAAGGGTCAGTAACCGGAGGAGAGCGGTGCCGCTCTCGGAGACGAGGGCGGACACGCCACCCGCGGAGAAGGTTCGGGGGACCTTCTCCGCCTCGTGCGGGTGGGAACAGGCGTCAGCTACTGCAAGAGACGGGCGGTGAGGGGCTCGCTCTCGCCCGACCGAGTCACCCGGTACGCGGCGGCTCCGGGTCGGCACGTCACCACCTCGACGAGCTCCGAGTCGACGTAGTGCAGCCCGACGCCGTCGTCTGCCGCGACGCCGTCCGCCAGCCCGTCCTGCACGAGCTCGACGTACCGTGGCCGCCTCCGCTCCTCGCCGTCGTAGTGCGGGCACGCGCTCCCCTCGAGGAAGCCGAGGCAGTCCATCGCCGCGAGCTCGGCGCCGAACGAGTCCGTCACACCCCGCTCGAACCAGCAGATCATCTCCGCGCTCGCGCCCCACAGCACGATCCCCCGCTCCCAGGCCTCGTGCAGGTAGCCGTCGACCCCGTGGGTGCGCCAGATCGCGAGCATGTTGGCGGTGTTGCCGCCGCTGACGCAGATCGCGTCCTGCGACAAGATCAGCTCGCGGAGGTTCGCCGGCGGCCACGGAAACGTGAACAGGTGTGAGGGCTCGGCGCGCTCGCGGTAGGTCTCGTAGAACGAGATGGTTGCCTCGGCGGTATGCGTCGAGTCCGCGAGCGCGGTCGGCACGTACAGCACCTTCGGGCGCTCCTTGCCGGTCAGCGCGAGGACGTAGTCGTAGAGACGCAGCGTCTGCTCCGGCGTATCTCCGCTGCCGCCGATCCCCACGATCTGCCGCGCCGCCGCCACGCACCGAGTTTACGAGTAGGTGCGCACGGTACGCCGCCTCCATGGAGATCGGCTACTGCCTGGCTTCCGAGGAGCATCCGCCGAAGGTCCTCGTCGCCGCCAGGCTCGCGGGCTCGAAGGGCGACGGCTCTATGAGCACGTCGCTCGCACCGAGCGAGGCGGCCGCCCTGAAGGTCGCGAAGGAGCGCGCTCCGAATGCGGCGGTGAGCGGGTCCCCGTCGACCGAGCTCCCGCTGCCGCGCGACTTCGACTCGGTCTCCGCGCTCGTGCGCGAGGAGGACCTCGAAAGCGCGCTCGTCCTGGGCGACGACCCCGCGATGTGGCGCGAGCGGATCGACGAGCTCGAGCGCGCCGGCTTCACCCACGTCTGCCTGCACAACGTCTCCGGCGAGCAGCAGGAGCTCGTCGAGCTCGCCAAGCAGTTCGTGTAGGAACGCGGTGGCCGCCGGCCCCGAGGAGATCTACGCGCGAACCCGCGAGGAGGGAAGGCGGCGGCTCGAGCGGCCGCTGCTCGAGGTGGTGGCGACCGCCTTCGCAGCCGGGTTCGACATCGTCGCCGGCGTCGCGTTTCTGGCTGTGGTCGCCGCCGGGCTGCGGCCGCACTTCGGAACCGACGCGGCCCACGTGGGCGGCGGAGTGGTGTTCGGCGTCGGGTTCGTCTTCCTGATCGTCGGCCGGGGCGAGCTGTTCACCGAGAACTTCCTGGTGCCGCTCGCGGGGCTCGACGGGAAGGAGAAGAGCGCCTGGAGGAAGCTCGCCGAGCTCTGGACGGTCTCGCCGCTCTTCAACATCGCGGGCGGCGGGCTCGTGGCAGTACTCCTGACGGTGCACGGCGTGCTGCCCGAGGGCTCGGGCCACGCGGTCGTCGAGCTCGGCCAGAAGATTCACGCGAACCATCCGCTCGCGCTGTTCGTGAGCGCGATCTTCGCCGGCGCGCTGATCACCGCCATGACCTGGTTCGTCGAGGGGCAGGAGTCGGTCGGGGTGCGGGTCGCCGTCGCCTGGGCGACCGGCTCGTTTCTCGCCCTCGCGAGCCTGAATCACGTGATCGTGGTGACGATCGAGCTGACCTTCGCGATCCGCTTCGGCGCGCACATCCCGTGGATCTTCGTCGTCTGGAACTTCGGGCTGGCCGCCGGCGGGAACATGCTCGGCGGGATCGGACTGGTGACGCTGACCCGGTTCGCCCAGGCGCGGGCCAAGGGCGGCGGCGAGCAGGCCGGGTCTGGTTGAATCGCGCTGTGGCCTCGTCCTCGCAGCTGACCGTCGGCGATCGTTCCTACGAGATCTTCCGGCTCGACGCGCTGCAGGCCTCGTACGACGTCGCCCGCCTGCCTTACACGCTGCGGGTGCTGCTCGAGAACGTCCTGCGGAGCGGCGCAGAGGGGGACGTCGAGGCCGTCGCCACCTGGGACGCGAAGGCCGAGCCGTCGCGGGAGATCTCGTTCGCGCCGTCGCGCGTCCTGTTGCAGGATCTCACCGGCGTCCCCGCGGTCGTCGATCTGGCCGCAATGCGGAACGCGATGGCCGACCTCGGCGGCGATCCGGGAAAGATCAACCCGCTGATTCCCGCGGAGCTCGTGATCGACCATTCGGTGCAGGTCGACGCGTTCGCGACCCGCACGGCGTTCGCCCAGAACGTCGAGCGGGAGTTCGAGCGGAACCACGAGCGCTACCTCTTCCTGCGCTGGGGGCAGGAGGCATTCAGCGGCTTCAAG
>JBOGZX010000301.1:0-15619 GCA_050697615.1 Gaiellaceae bacterium | reverse complement strand
GAGCGGCAGCGCATCTCGCTGGGGCTCAAGCAGACGCAGAGCGACCCGTGGCAGCAGGTGGTCGACAGCTATCAGACGGACGACGTCGTCGAGGGCCGCGTCACGAAGGTGGTCACCTTCGGCGCCTTCGTCGAGATCCTGCCGGGCGTCGAGGGGCTGGTGCACATCTCGGAGCTCGCGCAGCATCACGTCGAGAATCCGCGCGAGGTCGTCTCGCAGGGTCAGCCGGTCAACGTCAAGATCATCGAGGTCGACGGCGAGCGCCGGCGCCTCTCGCTCTCGCTGAAGCGCGTCGAGGACACCGATCCGGTGCAGCCGCGCGCCGACGGCGGCGAGTCGGTGCACACGCGGCCGAACCTCGATCTGTCCGAGGACGTGTTCGCGGACGCGCCGGCGGCCGACGAGTCCGCCGAGCCCGAGCCCGAAGGCGCCGCTGTCGAGCCCGAGCCCGAAGACGCCCCGGCGCTCGAGCCTGAAGCTGAAGTCGAGATCGAGACTTCGGCGCCGGCCGGCGAAGCGGAAGCGGCCAGCACCGACGAGTGAGCCCGCGCCCCGTCGCCGTCGCGATCACGGGCGGTATCGGAGCGGGCAAGAGCGAAGCCCTCCGCGCGTTCGCGCGGCACGGAGCGGCGACCGTCTCGAGCGACGAGATCGTCCATCATCTGCTGTTGCGCGACGCGGTGAAGCGCGCGGTCGTAGCACGCATGGGCAACGGGATCCTGGCGCCCGAGGGACACATCGACCGCGGAGCGCTCGCGACCGTCGTCTTCAACGACCGCGAGGCGCTCGCATGGCTGGAGGAGCTGCTGCACCCGCTCGTCGCCGCCGAGTACCTGCAGTGGCGGGAAGATCTCGCCGGCCTGCCGAACGCTCCGCGCGTGTGCGTCACGGAGGTGCCGCTCCTGTACGAGACCGGCGGCGACGCCCGCTTCGACAAGGTCGTCGTCGTCACGGCCCCGAGCAAGCTCCGCCGCGCCCGTTCCGAGGTCGCTGTCGACGACCGCGAGTCGCGGCTGATCCCGGACCGCGAGAAGGTCGGGCGCGCCGACTTCTCGTACAGGAACATCGGCTCGCTGGAGGAGCTCGACTCGTTCGTGGAATCGGTCATGCACGATCTGGCGACGTGAGGCGACTGGCCGTCGTCACTGCCCTCGTTGCGGCGCTCGCCGCCAGCTTCCTCTACGTCAACGAGACGGCGCCGCCGTGGTACGAGCGGCTCCGCTATCCACTTCGCTACTCGGAGTTCATCCGCGTGCACGCACGCAGCCACGATCTCGATCCGGCGCTCGTCGCCGCCGTGATCTACCAGGAGTCGAAGTTCGACGCGAACGCGAAGTCAGGCTCGGGTGCGATCGGCCTGATGCAGGTCACGCCCGGCACCGCGCACGGGATCGCGGTTCGCACGGGCGGCGCTGCGTTCCACACGAGCGACCTCTACAACGCCGACATCAACATTCGCTACGGCGCCTGGTATCTCGACAACCTGTTCGCGAAGTACGGGACCGAGAAGCTCGTGCTCGCGGCGTACAACGCGGGCCAGGGCAACGTGGACCGCTGGCGCGCGAACGGCGAGCCGATTCTCTTTGCCGAGACGAGAGCCTATGTGTCGCGGGTCGAGGAGCTGAAGCGGATCTATCGTCGCGCATGGGGGAAGGAGCTCGGTCCGGGTGGCCGCTGAGCGCCCGGAGCTGCTCGAGCTCGCGGAGAACGCGAACGCCTACACGCCGCTCGGTTCCACCGACGAGCGCGTCTTCGGCGACCGCTACGTCCTCTGGATGGGGCGGGGCGACACACCCGGCTGGAACGTCGCGCAGCGCTTCCGGTTGCAGCCGGGCGAGGTCGAGCAGGTGCGCGACGAGATCCACGCGAGGCTGCGCGCGAAGGGACGGACGGGGTGCACGTGGGAGGTTGGCACGCACGCGACGCCGTCCGACCTGGTCGAGCGGCTGCTCGCGCTCGGACTCGTCGACGACGAGCCGACGCCGCTCGCGGTCGGCATGGTGCTGACGGAGCCGCCCGCAGGCCCGGCGGTGCCCGGCGTCCAGGTGCGCAGGGCGGAAACCGACGAGGAGCACCTCGCCGCTTCTCGGATCGCGGTGGTCGCGTTCGGCAGCCCGATGCCCACCGAGCCTCCGTCCGAGCGCGATCCAGACGACGTGGTCTACCTCGCCTACGTCGACGGCGTGCCGGTCGCGCGCGCGTCGGCGTCGTTCTCGGAGCACGGCGTCACCCTCTTCGGCGGCTCGACGCTGCCCGAGGCGCGCGGACGCGGCGCGTACCGTGCGCTTGTCGCAACCCGCTGGGCCGACGCAGTCGAGCGCGGCACACCGGCGCTCGTCACCCAGGCGTCGCCGATGTCGCGGCCGATCCTCGCCCAGCTCGGGTTCCGCGAGGTCTGCGAGATCCGGATCCTGCTCGACGCGTTCGGCTGACGCGTGTGTCGGAATGACGGATCCGTGGCAGCACTCGCTGCAACAGGCACGTACGGCAGCCTTCGACGGGGTGA
Organism: Gaiellaceae bacterium; assembly: GCA_050697615.1. GTDB lineage: Bacteria > Actinomycetota > Thermoleophilia > Gaiellales > Gaiellaceae > PALSA-600. The sequence continues at coordinate 13,113 of JBOGZX010000301.1, read as the reverse complement.
CGCAGTCGCAGCAGCCCCCGGGCGCGGCGCTCGGCGACTGCCAGACCGCAGCGGACGCGAACGACCGCCAGGACTGACGGATCCTCGGCGACGTGAACAGCGTGCAACCTCCTCGGACGTCGCGCGGGCCTCGACGCGAAAGCGGCGGTGGGCGACGACCGGACCCAGTCGGAGACGCAGAGAAAGGTCGCCCCGGAGACGTGGACGCACGGCTCGTCGGCGGAGCTGCAGCGATCGTTCAAGCGCGGCTACCAGCGCGGCGAGCCGACCGGCCGCGACACCTTCAGCGGCTCGCTGTGACCACGAACACGTGCCGCGTGCCGTCCTTCAGCACCTTCACCACCGCACGCACCCGGTAGCCGGGCGGCACGGCGCTGTAGAACGCGCCGCGACGCAGGGTCGCCCAGACGGTGCCCTTGCGCGTCAGGCGCAGGATGACGGCGCGCACGTCGGCGCCGGCGAGCCCGCCGACGTCGTGGCGCGAGATCGCGTAGACGATCTCGTCGGCGGCGAGGCGGTCGACGCACGACCTGGCGACCGCCGAGGATCCCCGTTTGACCGTGAGGCAACGAGCGCCGGTCGGCTTTCGGCGGTCGACGACCCGCGCATGGCCAAAGAGCACGGCCCGGGTGGTGATGGTGGCGTCGGCCGCCTTCGCCGCGGAGACCGGCGCGCTCGACGGGCTCCCGAGGCCGGAGGAGACGGCCAGGTACGCGGCGGCGGCCCCCGCAGCCAACCCCCCGACCGCCAGCGTCCGGTTCAGGATCGAACGCATCCCGCCCCCGGTCATGCCCGGCTCGTGCCCCGCCCGAAACGCATCCTGTACGGTCGGGATATGAGCGTCGTGGCGGGCCGGCGTGCGCTGGTCGAGGCGCTGCGGCACGTGGGCGTGAAGGAGTCTCCTCCCGGCTCCAACCGCACGCCCTTCGGGCGCTGGTTCGGCGCCGACGGCGTCCCCTGGTGCGCGGTGTTCGTCTCCTACTGCTTCGATGTCGGTGCCGGCGTCGTGCTGTGCCGCGGCTGGCACGGGGCGGGAGTTCGGCCGCGCGGCGTCGCCTACGTGCCGACGCTGTCGGCCTGGCTGCGCGCCACGGGACGTTGGGTGGAGGGAGCGCCGAGGCCCGGCGACCTGGCGATCTTCGACTGGGACGGCGGCGTTCCCGATCACGTGGGGATCGTCATCCGGGCCGCGGAGGGCGGCTTCGAGAGCGTCGAGGGAAACACGGCGGTCGGCAACGACTCCGACGGCGGCGAGGTGATGCGACGCCGGCGTTCGCTGTACCAGGTCACCGGCTTCGGGCGCCTTTGAAGGCGACGGCGGGCGCGCTACACTTGAGGGCACAAGCAATGGCCCCCGCGCTCACATCCGCCCCGCCGCAGCAGCTCGATGCCTGGGTCTCGTTCCTGCGCTCGCACGCCTCGATCACGCGTGAGCTGTCGTTGCAGTTGCAGCGCGAGCACCGCCTGACGCTGAACGACTACGAGGTGCTGCTGCACCTCTCGCATGCCGAGGGCCGCCGGCTGCGCCGCGTCGACCTGGCCGAGCGGGTGCTGCTGACCGCTTCGGGGATCACGCGGCTCGTCGAGGGGCTCGAGCGCGCCGGCTACGTCTGCAAGGAGACGTGCTCCTCGGACGCGCGAGTCTCGTACGCGAAGCTGACGGAGGGCGGCGCCGCGAAGCTGCGTGCTGCGGCCGTCACCCATCTGCGCGGCGTCGACGAGCTGTTCACGAGCCGTTACTCGGGCTCGGAGCTCGCGACGCTCGCCGGGTTGCTCTCGCTGCTGCCGACGACCGGCTCCGATCGCAACTCCTCTGCGGAGTCCTGTAGCTGAGCGCCCTCTGCGCCCTGCAGCTCCGCTGCGAGGCGCCTGAAGGGACCGTCGGCCGCGAGCAATTCCGCGAAGGCGCCGCGCTGCGCGATCCGTCCGTGCTCCATCACGAGGATCTGGTCGGCGCGGCGGACGGTCGCCAGGCGGTGGGCGATGATGATCGAGGTGCGGCCGTGCAGCAGCCGGTCGAGCGCCTTCTCGATCAGGATCTCGGTCGGCCGGTCGATGTTCGACGTCGCCTCGTCGAGAACCAGGATGCGCGGGTCGGCGAGCAGTGCCCGCGCGATCGAGATCAGCTGGCGCTCGCCGCCGGACAGCCCCGCGCCGCCCTCGCGCACCTCGTGCTTCAGGCCGGCCTCGAAACGCCGCGCGATGCGATCGACGCCGACGGCGCGTGCGATCTCCTCGACCTGGTCGTCGGTCGCCTCGGGCCGGGCGAAGCGGATGTTGTCGGCGAGGGTTCCGGCGAACAGGAACGGGTCCTGCAGCACGACGCCGAGCTGGCGGCGGTACGAGCGGAGCTCGAGCGAGCGCAGGTCGCGTCCGTCGACCCGGACGGCGCCCGAGTCCGGGTCGTAGAAGCGGCCGATCAGCTTCGCGGTCGTCGTCTTGCCTCCGCCGGTCTCGCCGACGAGCGCCAGGCAGCCGCCGGGCGGCACGTGGATATGCACGCTGTGCAGCACGGGGTCGCGGCCGTACGAGAAGGTGACGTCGTCGATCAGCAGGTCGCCCTCGATCCGCGGGGCGCGCTCGGCGCCGGGCGCGTCGCGGATCTCCGGCTCCTCGTCGAGCACGAGCGTGATCTTCTCCATCGCCGCGCCCGCCGACTGCACCTGCCCATACAGATCCGAGAGCTCCTGCAGCGGCTGGAAGACGAGGTTGAGCAGGAAGACGGACGAGACGAGCGTTCCGATCGTCAGCGTGTCGTGCGTGATCATCCGCCCGCCGACCCACAGCACCGAAGCCATGGCGACCACGCCGAGCATCTCGATGCCGGGGAAGAACAGCGAGTTGAGGTACTGGGCGTACGTGTTCGTGCGCCGGTTTGCGTCGTTCGCCTTGTCGAACTCGGCGAGGAAGACGCGCTCGCGGTTGAACGCCTGGATCACCGCCATCCCGGAGACCGACTCGGCGATCTGGGCGGTCATCGACGAGATCGTCTCGCGCACGCGCAGGAACGCGGCGTGCGAGCGCACCTGGAACCACCGCGCCAGCACGAGCGTGGGCGGGAGGATCACGAGCGCAACGAGCCCGAGCCGCCAGTCGAGGATGAACAGGCCGCAGACCGCGGCGAGCAGGGTGAGCGTGTTGACGACGAGCGTCGTCAGCCCCTGTGAGAGCACGTCCGAGAGCGCGTCGACGTCGGAGGTGAGGCGGGCGATGATCCAGCCGGCCTTCTGCTGCGAGAAGTAACGCAGCGACAGCGTCGTCAGGTGGTTGAAGAGATCCTCGCGCAGGCCCAGCACGACGTTCTGGCCGACGAGGGCGAGGCCGCGTACGAGCGTCGTCTGCAGCACCCACGCGACGGCGTTGATGCAGAGATAGACGATCACATCGCGGCCGAGGCGGCTGCGGTCGTGCGCGCGCATCCCGTTGTCGATCGCGTCCTGGACCACGAGCAGCGCCGACACCGGCGCGGCGGCGGAGCAGATCCCGACCACGGCGAGCAGCGCGACGCGCCTGCGGTGGCCGACCAGGTAGCGGCCGAGCCGAGTCAGGCCCGTTCTCTTATGCCGCGGCACTGACTTCCTCTCCGAACAACGAGGAGAAGAGGCCGCCTGCGGCGAGCAGCTCGGCGGGCGTGCCGGACTCGACGACGAAGCCGTCGGAGACGACGACGGCGCGGTCGGCGATCTCGACCGTCGAGAGCCGGTGTGCCGTCATCAGCACCGTGCACCCGGCGAGCGCAGGGCGGAGGTTCGCTACCAGGTGCCGCTCGGTCTGCGTGTCGACCGCGGACATCGGGTCGTCGAGCACGACGATCCGCGCGCCTGCGACGAGGGCGCGCGCGAGCGCGACGCGCTGGCGCTGCCCGCCGGACAGGTTGATGCCGCGCTCGCCGATCAGCGTGTCGTAGCCGTCCGGCAGCTCGGCGGCGAAGTGCGCCACGCCCGCGGCCTCGCACGCGGCGACGACCTCTTCCCACGGCGCGTCCGGACGCGCCGCCGTCAGGTTGTCGCGCAGCGGGATCGAGAAGAGGATCGGGCGCTGGGTGACGAGCGCGACCGCCGCCCGCAGCTCGGCGAGCTCGACGTCGCGGACGTCGACGTCGCCGAGCAGCACACGCCCTTCGGTGGGGTCGTAGAAGCGCGGCAGCAGGTTGAGCAGCGATGTCTTGCCCGCGCCGGTGGGGCCGCACACGGCGACCACCTCGCCCGGCTCGACCTCGAGCTCGACGCCCGACAGCACCTCGGACCCGATCCCGTAGGAGAAGTGCACGCCCTCGAAGCGGACGCCGAGCGGCCCGGCCGGGAGGCTGCGCGGGCGGTCGGGCTCCGGAATCGTCTCGATCCCCTGCAACCAGGCGAAGCTGCGCGAGGCGGAGGCGGTGGCGCGCTGTGCCAGCGAGAGGATCCAGCCGAGGGCCTCGAGCGGCCAGACCAGCTGCAGGAGCAGCTGGTAGAAGAGAAAGAACTCGCCGTACGTGAGCGTTCCGCCGATCACGTCGTGGCCGCCGAACAGCACGACCGCGCCGATCGAGAGCGTAGGCAGGAAGAGGAGGCCCGGTAGGAACGCCGCCTCGATCCGCGCCTGGCGGAGCACGCCGTCGCGCACCGCCTGCGCCTTGCCCGAGAAGCGCGCCTGCACGTCGTCTTCCCGGCCGAACGCCTGCACCATCTCGATGCCCACGACGGCCTCGTCGGCCGCCTCGGTGACGTCCGCCTTCAGTTGCTGCACGTGGCGCGAGACCGGCATCACCTTCCGCGCGAACGTGAACGCGAGCACGAACACGGCCGGCATCGCGACGAGCGCGATCGCGGCCAGCTTCACGTTGACGAGAAAGAGCACGACCGCGATGCCGGCGATCAGCATCAGCGACTGCAGGCCCTGTGTCATGCCCCAGCCGATGAAGTAGCGCACGGGGTAGAGGTCGTTGGTGGCGCGCGAGACGACCTGCCCGGTCGCGTGGAGGTCGTAGAACGCGCGCGGGTAGCGCAGGTACGCCTGGTAGAGCAGCTCGCGCATGCGCGCCTCGACCCGGATGCCGGTTCGTGAGGTCGCGTAGCGGCGCGTGAAGTTGATCCAGAAGCGCAGCACGGCCAGCAGCACGACCGCGACCAGGTACGGCCAGAGCGCCTTGTGGTGGCCGTTCGTCGGTGCGATCGAGCTGTCGATCGCGTGGCGGACGACGATCGGGATCGCCAGCGAGAGCCCGCTGTAGACGAAGGCGCAGACCAGGCCGACGACGACCAGGCGCCCCTGCTCGCGCCACATTCTGGCGAGCCCCTTTGCCGTGGGCCAGAAACCGAGATCCGGGGGATCGACCGAGAGAAAGCGCTTGCTCACCTCGGGAAGCTACCTGAACGGACGTTCGTGAGCCCGGAAGGAAGCCAGTCGTAGAGCCAGTTTCGCCGCTGTCCGGGAGAATCCGCTGGACCTCCGGCAAGATCCTCGGCGTATGCAGGGTATGAGGCGCCTTCCGGTCGGCGTTGCGGCAGCAGCCTGCGTGCTCTGCGGTCCGGGCTTCTCCTTCGGCACGAGGAGCGCAGACGGTGCGGGGCTCGCGTCGTGTCCGGTCAGCCACGTCCACTACAGGCCGTACAAGGACCAGGGCGCCGGGCTCCGACTGGTTCCCTGGATCGCGACCGCGCCGTCGGCGGCGTTCTCCGCGCACCTGTTCTTCTACGGCGCGACCCCGTGGTCGCGCAGGCATCTGTTGGGCGCCCGGATCTTCACCGCCGCCGCGAAGCGGAACGTCAATCCGAAGGTCCTGTGGATCGCACGCCGGCCCGGCGCCGGGCGGAGCATCTCGATCTCCGGCTCGCGTCTCGACCGTCCCGGCCGTTTCGAGGCCCGCTACCCGCGGGCCTTGTCGGGATCGCAGTTCCCCTCCTACGTCGAGGTCCCGCAGGCGGGCTGCTGGCGTGTCACGGTCAGAAGCGGAAGGCTCGTCGGGAGGGTCGTGTTCGCAGCGGTCGACCCGTACTGAGCTGAGCCGAGCTGAGCACACCTCCTAAGGCAAGGCTTAGCCTCGCGTGGTTGGATCTTCGGCCATCGCCTGGGAATCGTTTACCGGATCGGCATCGAGGCGGGCGTTCCTGGTGACGTCGGCGGGCGCGCTGGCGACCCTCGCGCGGGCCCGGGTGGCGGGAGCGTCGCGCGACGACGGCGGTTCGGACGCGACCACCTCCCGGTTTCAGTCGCGTCCCGATCTGACGCCGCCGCTGCTCTCGGTCGACCATCGATCCCCCGGGGGCGCGAACGGATACGTGCTCGTCGCCCCGTTCACCGGCCAGGACCACGGGACGGCGTTGATCGCAGACGACTCCGGAGAGCCCGTCTGGATCTACCAGAGCCCGAAGCTCGTGATGAACTTCCGGTCGCAGACGCTCTTCGGCAAGCCGGTGCTGACCTGGTGGGAAGGCGCCGTCGTCGACGGCTTCTTCGCCGGCGAGTGCGTGGTCGCCGACGAGTCGTACGGTGTCGTGAAGCGCCTCTCGGCGGGAAACGGGCTTCAGCCGGAGGTGCACGAGTTCCTGATCACCGCCCGCAACACCGCGCTGATCAGCTTCAACAACCTCGTTCCCGCCGACCTGTCGCCGTACGGGGGTCCGAGCAGCGGAACGGTGATCGAGGGTGTCGTCCAGGAGATCGAGATCGCGACGGGGAAGGTGCTGTTCGAGTGGCACAGCCTCGACCATGTCGGGCTCGACGAGACGTCGTTCCCGGCGTCGGGCAAATGGGACTACTTCCACCTGAACTCGATCGAGGTCGACGAGGACGACAACCTGCTCGTCTCGGGCCGCTATCCCTCGACCATCTACAAGGTCGATCGGCAAAGCGGCGAGGTGATCTGGCGGCTCGGCGGGACGAAGAGCGACTTCCGGTTCGAGCCCGCGGCGACGTTCTGGTTCCAGCACGACGCCCGTGCTCGGGGCGGCGGCCTCGTCTCGCTCTTCGACGACGGCGCCGACGCGGTCAACAACGCTCCCGAGGCGGTCTCTCGAGCGATCGTGCTCTCGCTCGACGTCACGGCGAAGACCGCCGCCTTGGTGCAGTCCTTTCCGAACCCGAACGGCTCGCTCACCGTCGCGATGGGGAGCGCTCAACACGTCCACACGGGCGGCTACTTCGTGGGCTGGGGAACGGTTCCGCAGGTCTCGGAGTTCGGGGCGGACGGCTCGCTGGTCTTCAACGCGACCTTTCCGGGCGGGCAGTCGAGCTATCGCGCCTTCCGCGCGCAGTGGGACGGCCGGGCCGCGGGGCGGCCGGCCGTCGCGGCGCGGCACAGCGCGAACGGCTCGCTCGACGTCTACGCGAGCTGGAACGGCGCCAGCCGTGTCTCCCACTGGCAGGTCGTCGGCGGGGAGGTGGCAACCGAGCTCGAACGCCTGAACGTCGTGCCGCGCGCGGGCTTCGAGACGCGAATTCGCCTCGCGCACCGCCCCAGGCACGTCGCCGCCGTCGCGCTCGGCGCGACGGGCGAGGTGCTCGGCACCTCGCCCGTCATCTCGACCTGAGGATTAGTGGAACTCGAGCCGCTCGAACGGAAACCAGCCGGCATCGTCCGTCGTGCGCGGGTTGCCGAAGACGTTCGTCGACCCGTCGAGCGCGCGGGCGGCAGCCGAGGTGATGCGCGGCTCGGCGGCAAACTCCGGGTCGCCCTCGACCAGCTCCGGCGTGAGGACGCCGCCGTTGCGCCGCGCCGTCTCGACCAGTCTCTGCGTTGCCTCGTCGAATGTCATGAAGGGGAAGCTTAGAGCGTCCGCGGCCGCGGGAAGGTATCCGGCAGCCCCAGCAGTCGTTTGTCGAGCGAGAGCCACCGTGCGGGACGGAGCGCGAGCACGAGCGTTGGGAGACCGAGCGCGAGGTCACGCAGGATCGTCGAGGCGCCGACGTGGGAGTGGGTGAGGGTGCCGAAGCAGCCGCAGTCGAGGCTGAGGCCGCGCGCCCAGGCCTGCCCTTCGGCCACGATGAACAGCACGAGCAGAACGCACGCAAGCGTCGAGGCGGCGCGGGTCAACAAGCCCACGAGCAGGTAGAGGCCGATCAGCAGCTCTACGAACGGGAGCGTGTAGGCGAACGGCGCCTCGAGAGCGTGCGGGAGCAGCTGGTACTGGTCGACCTGGGCGTGGAAGTGCTGCAGGTCGACGATCTTCGCGATCGCGGCGACGAGCCAGATCGCGGACGCGCCGAGCCGGATCGCGAGTCCCAGCCCGGCGACCGAGCGCGAGTCAGCCACGCGCGGCGAGCAGCTGCCGGCGGAGCAGGGCGTCCGGTTGCTCGCCGTCGGAGCGCCAGCTGATGCGGCCCTGCGGGTCGAGGACGTAGAAGGTCGGGAAGTCCTGGACGTGATACGCGTTCGTCACCGCTCCGGGTGCGCCTTCGCGGTTGAAGCTGCCGGGCTGCGCACTCGGATCGACAAGCGCCGGGTAGCTCAGCCCGTAGTAGCGGTGGAATGCGAACACGCTCGGTGCCGTCTCTCCGTCGGCGTTCACCGAGACGAACGCGATCTTCTGCCCGGCCAGCGACGTGTACAGGTTCTCGAGATGGGGAGCCTCGGCGTTGCAATGCGGACACCAGGTCGCGAAGAACTCGAGCAACACCGCTTTGCCGCGGAACGAGGCGAGGCTGATCTGCCGACCCTGCGGCGTCTTCAGCGTGAACCCCGGTGCCCGTTGACCCACCGCGAGCAGCGTCCCGTTCTGCGGCGGCCGGGCTGCGCCGGCGGGCTGGTCCTCGATCTTTCCGATCCCGGGCTCCGTCGTTGGATGGAATCCGACCCCGTTCGCCGCGCTCACGAGCGAGGCGGGAGCGTTCCGGTCGGCTGCGGCGACGGACGCCGCGGGCGGCGGCGCCTTGCTCGAGGAGCGTGTCGCCAGCACGGCGCCCACGATCGCGACCAGCACGACGAGGCCGGCCGTGCCCGCCCAGATGACCATCCTTCGGCGCTCGGCCGCGGGCCGCTGTTTCCCCACGGGCGGCGGTGTCCGCGCCGCGCGCCGTTCCTGCTTGAGCCGGGCTGCCTTACCCATCGTCTGGCTGCCCACGGTAGCGACTCCTCGGAGTGTCAGCACCCGCAGGGCGACCAGCTGACACCGTGTCGTCGGTTACGGACGCCGCGAAACCGAGTGTCTGACGCCGAAGGGGTCTGACACCGCTCCGTCCGCCTCGACCGCGAGCTAGTCTCGGCTCATCCGAGTCGAAGGGAAGGATCTCGACGTGGCAGAAGAGCGCACCGGCACCGAGCCGAGGCCGCGGACGGTCGGGCAGTTCCCGATCACCACGGCTCTCGAGTTCACCGAATGGCCGACCGAGCAGACGCTCGGGATGGTGTACGGCGTCATCGTCCGTTCCGCGGGTCTCGGGCGCAACATCATCGCCTTCTTCCGGAATCTGGCCGGCGGGGAGGTCAAGCAGTACACCCGGCTGGTCGAGGACGGGCGCCGTCACGCGCTGGACCGGATGATCGAGAACGCCGAGGTGGTCGGGGCGGACGGCATCGTCTCGATGCGTTTCGACTCGTCGGAGATGGGCCAGAGCATGACCGAGATCGTCGCCTACGGGACGGCGGTGCGTCTCAGGTTCGCCGCTGATGAGGGCCAGAGGCCGATGGCGTGAAGGCCTGGGTCTACGTGGTGATCTTCGTCGTGCTCGTTGGCTTCGCGCTCGGGAGCTTCTTCGTCCGCCGTCACGGGGAGTCTGACCGGGCGCTGCCCGGTTGGCGGCAGACGGACGAGGTGTTCAAGGATCCCGGCTCAGATCGGACCATGCGGGTCTGGCTGGACGAAGCCGGCGAACGCCACTACGTTCCCGAGCCCTGAAAAACGTCGCCCCGCGCGTTGGCGCCGCAGGCGCCGGCGCGCGGACGGGGAGCGGCCCTGTCGAAGCCCAGACGGGCGCACCCCACGCAGATCGGTGGATCCAGGCTCAGCCCTGGGTCTCCGCGGCGCGGCCCGAGACGAGGTCCTTGAACGCCGGCTCGTCGCGGATCGGGTCGAAGTCCGAATCCGTGGCGGCCATCGCGCGGGATTGCTCCGAGCGGTCGATCGCGAGTCGGAGGTGCTCGATCGCGTCGGATGCCCGGCCCGCGAGGCTCTCGCAGCACGCGAGGTTGTAGAGCGGCCCCGCGTACTCGGGATGGGCTTCGATCAGCTCGCGTCCCCGGTCGGCGGCCTCGGCGTACTTGCCCGATTCGTAGAGAGGGTGAAGCGGCATCCAGATCTCCCAGCCCTGTACCTCGTAGGCCTTCCCCGGAGTCCCGCCGAGGGCGACGATCGTCGTCCCCGGCTCCTCGGCGAACGCCGTCCGCTTGACGGCGGGACGGGCGAAGACCAGCGTTCCCGCGGGCGCGTCCACCCGTTCGCCGTCGAGCTCGAAGGTCGCGCGGCCCCGCTGCACGAGGTACAGCTCCTCCTGCAAGTCGTTCTCCTGCGATTCGTCGTGCTCGTTGATGATCCGGTCGCCCACGTCGTGGCCCGTGAACGCATTGACGCCGAAGGACGTGATGCCGAAGTGGAGCCGGACGGGCCGCTGGGGGCAGCGCCCGTCGCTGATCTCGTCGATCGCATCGATGTGCGCTACGTCGTAACCGCTCATCGGTCACCTCCTGCTGTTCGACGTCTCGGGACGATCTCGCGGGCCGAGTCTAGCGAGGTCGCTCCAGACTGAAGGGCGACGTACCGCTTCGACCTCGACTGGGTGTGCGTCGGGCCCGACGGAAGCGTCGCCGGCCAATGCCCCTGCAGGCCGAGTGCGACGCGAGCGCCGGAGCGCTGGCCGTACGCTTTCGCTCGTGCCTCGCACGCTCGACGATCTCTTCGCCGATGCCGCTCGACGGATCTGCCGTTACGCGCCGGCGGAGGCCCGCAGTGCTGTCGCGGCGATCGTCGACATCCGGTCGCAGGACGCGCGCGAGCGCGACGGAGTGATCCCCGGCGCGTACCACGTCCCGCGCACGGTGCTCGAATGGCGCGTCGCATCGGCCGAGTGGCGTAACAGAGAGCTGGACGACCGCACGCTCATTCTCGTCTGCGACCACGGGTACTCATCCGTCCTCGCCGCCTCCAATCTCGTCGAACTGGGGCGCGATGCCGGCGACGTCAGGGGCGGCTTCGAAGCCTGGCGTGCCGATGGGCTGCCCGTGGGTTCCCCGAAAAGCTGGGAGGGGCTTTCTGGGATGGGGCCGCCCGATTAGGGGCTTCCTCCGTCGCGACGAGCACCGCAGAGGAATCCCCCGATGGGTGCCGGTGGAGGAGCCTCGAACACGCACCCCTCCACCGGTCGTCCTGGACTAACCGACCGAGTCGCGGAACGCGACTGCCTCGCCGGTGATCGCGGTCGACTCTTCGATCGGCACGATCGGCGTTGCGGTAAAGCGCAGCCACGGTGTCCAGGGCGCGGTCGTACGAGCGAGCGTCGCAGCACTGTCGGCCTCGATGAGCGCGACGCCGCCGCCGCCGCTCGCGAAACCGTAGAAGCCCTTGAACTCAGCGCCCGCCGGCGGTTGCCACCTTCCGAAGACCGCGAGCAACCGCCGCTCCCCTTCCTCGCTGGTGTCGGTGAATTCCCAGGTCGCGTGAAAGAGCATGCCCCATCCTTTCCGGTCGAGGTAGCGAACGAGACGATTATCCTCCACCGCAAACCGAACGTGCGGTCCGCCACGACGCAGCCGTTTGACGCCGCCCGAGGGTCCGGCACACTTACGGGCGTCGTGCGGATTCGTTGGCCCGTGTGGGCGGTCGTGCTGGGAGTCGCCGCGGTTGCGGGCGCGGCCTTCGCAATCCTGCGCGATCAGCGCGCGCCGGCGGCGATCGACGCTCCGGCCGCATCCCGGTTCGCGGCCGCGGCGACCTGGGCAGCCGGAACCCGGAAGGCACCCGATTTCCAGCTCACCGATCAGCACGGCAAGCCGATCTCGCTCGCGTCGCTGCGCGGCAGGCCGGCGATCGTCACGTTCATCGACCCGCTCTGCCGGAACCTCTGTCCGCTCGAGGCGAAGATCCTGATGCAGGCGGTGCAGCGGATCCCGGCGGCGAAGAGGCCGACGATCGTCTCCGTCAGCGTCAACCCCTGGGGGAACACGAAGGCCGACTTCGCGCTGGACGCGAAGCACTGGCGGCTCGGCCCCGAGTGGCGCTGGGCGGCGGGCTCGCACGCCAAGCTCGCGGCGGTGTGGCAGAAGTACGAGATCGGCGTGCAGGTGCAGAAGAAGGTCGTCGCCGGCGTCACCGTGCGCGAGATCGTGCACACGGAGGGGTCGTACGTGATCGACGGCAACGGGTACGAGCGCGCGCTCTTCCTCTACCCGTTCCGCGCCGCCGACGTCGAGAAGACGATCAACGCGCTGTAGTCGCGGCCCTGCGCCGGCGGCGGAAGAAGCTGTAGGCGGCCGCGAGCGCCAGGAGCACCGCTGCGCCGCAGGCGATCAGGATGCGGTCGCGGGTCGTGGAGTCGCCCGAAGCTCGTTCCTTCACGATCGGCGCCGCCACGATGTGCACTCCGGCGTTCGCGGCGAGGGCGCGGACGGCCCGCGCCGCGGAGCCCGCCAGCCCCGGCCCGTGCGTCGCAGTCGGCGGCGGCAGCCTGTCGAGCACCTTCTGCTCGGCGGGAGAGGGCAGGCCGTTGCGAGCGACGCCGTAGCCGTTCGGCATCACCACCAGCACGCGCTTGGTGTAGACGAACTTCAACTCGATCGAGAGGAAGTGGGCGTAGCGGGCCGGCTGCTCGTAGAGCGCGGTGACGGAGCCGAGGTCGTAACGGCTTGCGATGATCGCGACCCGGATCGCGTAGCCGCCGCGTCTCGCCCCGGCGACGAGCGCGGCCAGCTGCTTCGCGTCCGACGACGAGATGCCGGTGTCGGGCGGCACGAACGTCTGCTGGCCGAGCAGGTAGTCGCTCGCCGGGTCGCCGTCGGCGCGTGCGGCCGGCACGGCGACTGCGGCTGCCAGCAGCAGCAGGACGGCGATCCTACGCAAGCGCGCTCCGCAGCAGCTCGGCGACGACCGCGACCGCCGCCGCCCCCGCCGCGAGGGCGAGGAGCGCGGCGAGCAGGCGCGCGTAGACGTTCATGCGCGTCCCTCGCCGGCGTCGGCTCCCGGGCGGCGGAGCCGCCCTCCGCCG
>JBOGZX010000300.1:0-3571 GCA_050697615.1 Gaiellaceae bacterium | reverse complement strand
GTGCATTACGCCGCGCACGAGCCGATCGACGTCGCAGACCTGGGTTGCGACGTTCTGCTCTGCTCGCCGTACAAGTTCTGCGGGCCGCACCTGGGTCTCGGCTACGTGCGTCGCGAGCTGGCGGAGTCGTGGCGGCCGTACAAGGCGCGCCCGTCGGACTCGAGTCCGTCCGGCCGCAGGTTCGAGACGGGGACGCTGCCGTTCGAGCTCCTCGCCGGCTTCAGCGCCACGATCGCCTACCTCGACTCGCTCGGCGGGATCGGGGCGTTGCGCGACTACGAGCGCTCGCTCGGCGAGCGCTTCATCGCGAACCTGCCGGAGAGCGTCACGCTCTACGGCCCGCCCGGGATGACCGGCCGTGTCCCGACCTTCCTCTTCAACGTCGAGGGGCAGCCCGCCGAGCATGTCGCGCGGACGCTCGGCGAGCGCGGCGTCGGCGTGTGGGCAGCCGGCAACTGGTACTGCGTGTCGCTGGGCGAGCGGTTGCCCGAGCAGTCGATCCGAGCCGGGATGATCCACTACAACACGGAAGCCGAGGTCGACCGCCTGCTCGACGAGCTGCGTTCCTTCGACTGAGGCGCCGACGGCGCGCCGGTCATGCTGCCGGCGGGCGGTGCGGGCGGAGAGGCCTCAACCTGAACGTGGTTCTGAACCACGTTCGGAAGTCGAAGCGTGGGCGAAAAGTCACAAAGACGAACCACGCCGTAAGCCCAGTGTTCATCGGCGTTTGCGCTCCGCCGGCCAACCCCCCGAACGTGGTTCGGAACCACGTTCAGGGGGTTGGGGCGGGGTTCCGCGCCGCCGGGTCGGGCGACGCGATCGATGCGGCTGCCGTCTAACAGCCGGAGGCGGCGGGGCTCCCGTCACGCGAGACGGCGACGTGCTCGGAGCGGGCGAGCGCGAGCAGGCGGCGGCGGTAGACGACCATGTCGGCGTGCTGCCAGTCGGCGTGCGTCTGGCAGCGCCACGGCGCGTAGCGCTCGCGGTGGTAGCGGCTGGTGAGGCTCTCGGCGTGCCCGATCACGTTCGGGAGCGAGATGCCGTAACGGCCCATCAGCCAGAGCGTCAGCCGCAGCGAGGCGTCGAGCTGGCGCGGGTCGTGGAGGATCTCCGCGTCGCTCGTACCGACGTGCTCGATGCCGATCGCCGTCCAGTTCAGGCCGACCGTGTGTCGGCAGATCGTCGACAGCGGGACGAGCTGGTAGATCGTCCCGTCGCGATCGATCACGAAATGGGCGCAGGTGCCGGGCTTCTCGCCGAGCTCACCGTCGGGAGTGTCGGCGGCGAACGTGTTCCACGCCGACGAGAACGTCCTCGAGGCGGTGTAGTGCTCGACGATCACGTGCGGATGTCGGAGCCGCCAGGTGCGAAGGCCGTAGTGCCGCCACGCATACGCGGCCGTCTCGGCGCGACGCTGCGCGGAAAACGGGATCGTTCTCGAGACGATCGCCGGCCGCGGCGCGGCATGGGGCAAAAGGGCGACCGCGAGCGCGAGAAGGAGCCGCACGCGTGGACGTTAGCGCTGGCGAGCGATGTCGCCGGTGATGGTGTCCGGCGAACCTTGCCGGTCGCATGACCAGCGCAGGATGCCGGTGTGTCCGAGCGGGTAGCGGCCCGGCTGCGGCCACACGCACAGTTCGTGCAGAGCGCGGCCCACCGGGATCTTCGCGAGCAGGCGGCCGTTGCGCGTCGAGATCGCGTAGACGACGCCGTTGTAGCGACCCGACAGCCAGAGCACCTTGCCGCCGGCGAGACGCCGCCCATGTCGGGGCTGCCGTCGCCCGGGATCCCCACGGGCCGGGGGTGTCGTGTCGCGCCGACGGGAGGCTTCCGACCACCGACGCCGTCGACGTCTCGGCGGCGGTGAGGCCACCGAGCCGGAGCATGCGTCCGCCGCCGACCGCGGCGGCAGCGGGATCCTGGAGCGCGTCGGCAGCGAGCCCGTGACCCGCTCGGCAAGGCGCGCCGGCGGCCTTACTGCGCCGGGATCAACGCAACATGAACGGCGCGCGTCTTTCGCCCGGCGTCAGATCGTCCGCAGTGCCGGGTACATCTCCCGGAAGCGCTCGTAGCCCTCGGCGTAGGCCGGCGCCCAGCCGGCGTTCGGCTCGATCCGGCCCGTGACGCGGACGCAGGCGGCGACGGCGTCGTGCGCGTCCGCGAACGTGCCGTTCCGCACGCCGGCGAGCAGCGCCGCGCCGAACGCGGCACCCTCGTCGACGGCCGTCCGCTCCAGCGGGATGCCCAGCACCGTCGCGACGATCGACGTCCAGAGCTCGCTGCGCGCCCCGCCGCCCGAGATGCGACCCACGGTCGCCTCGAAGCCGAGCGCGCGCAGGAGCTCGAGGCAGTCGCGAAGCCCGTACGCGACGCCCTCGAGCACGGCGCGGGTGAGCGCTCCGCGGTCGTGGCGCGCGGTAAGCCCCACGAACGCGCCGCGCGCGTCGGGATCGGCGTGCGGCGTGCGCTCGCCGGTCAGGTACGGCTGGAACAGCAGGTCCTCGGTCCCGGCCGGCCACGCCGCCGCCTCGCCGAGCAGTACCTCGTAGTCGCCGCCGACAACGCCGCGCAGCCAGTGCAGCGAGCCGGCGGCCGAGAGCATCACGCCCATCGCATGCAAGGCATACGGAACCGCGTGGCAGAACGTGTGCAGCCGTGCCTCGGCGTCGGCCTCGTACCGCGGCAGCACGCCGAAGACGACACCCGACGTCCCCAGCACCACCGAGAGCGGCCCAGGACGGTCGATACCGACGCCGAGCGCGCCCGCGGCCTGGTCGCCGGCGCCGGCGATCTCGGTCGATTCGTGCGCCGGCGGGAGCCACTCGCTCGAGATCTCGAGCGAATCGAGCATCTCGTCGCTCCACCGGCGGTTCGCGACGTCGAACAGCAGCGTCCCCGACGCGTCGGTGCAGTCGATCGCGAGCTCCCCCTCGAGCCGCAGGCGCACGAAGTCCTTCGGCAGCAGCACGTGGCGCACGCGCGCGTACACCTCCGGCTCGTGGCGGCGCAGCCACAGCAGCTTCGGCGCGGTGAAGCCCGTCAGCGCGCGGTTTCCCGTCAGCTCGATCAGCCGTCGCAAGCCCACGCGCTCCTCGATCTCGGCGCACTCGGCGGCGGTGCGCTGATCGTTCCACAGGATCGCGGGCCGGAGCACGCGCCGGTCCGCGTCGAGCGCGACGAGCCCGTGCATCTGTCCGGAGAGCCCGACCCGCCCCGGCGGGAGCCGCGCCAGGCACGCCTGCGTCGCGCGCCACCAGTCCTCCGGATCCTGCTCCGACCAGCCCGGCTGCGGTGCCGAGAGCGGGTAGGGCTCCTCGGCGGTCGCCAGCACCTCGCCACGCTCGTCGATCGCGACGCCCTTGACGCCGGACGTGCCGACGTCGATGCCGATCAACCTGTTCATGCACCGAGCGCGGCGTAGACGAGCTCGTATGCGCGCACGGCGTCCTTCTCGTGCTGGGCTGCGCGCAGGGCGGTCTCGTCGATCCTGCCGGCGACGGCGTCGATGAACCTCCACTGCAGCACGGAGCGCTCGACGGCGCCGACCGCGTCCTCCGTGTACGGGTAGAGG
>JBOGZX010000299.1:0-1757 GCA_050697615.1 Gaiellaceae bacterium | reverse complement strand
CGGTAGACGGCCGAGTTGATCAGCACGCGGCCGGGCGTCGTCAGGTGCAGCTCGCCGCCGAAGCGGAACTCGATCGGCTCCTGCAACCCGACCGCCTTCATCTCGAGCGCGACCTCGATCTCGTCGGCGAAGTCGAAGCGGCGAGGGCGCGGCTTCAGCGACGCGGAGTCCATCGTCTGCAGGTCGAGGTTCGAGTAGGTCAGGTAGTAGATGCCGAGCACCATGTCCTGGGTCGGCGTGGCGAGCGGGCGGCCGGACGCCGGCGACAGGATGTTGTTCGAGCTGAGCATCAGGATGCGAGCCTCGGCCTGCGCCTCCGCGCTGAGCGGCAGGTGCACGGCCATCTGGTCGCCGTCGAAGTCGGCGTTGAACGCGTGGCAGACGAGCGGGTGCACCTGGATCGCCTTCCCCTCGACCAGGATCGGCTCGAACGCCTGGATGCCGAGGCGGTGCAGCGTCGGGGCGCGGTTCAGCAGAACCGGATGCTCCGCGATCACCTCCTCGAGCACGTCCCAGACCTCGGGCGTCATCGAGTCGACGTACTTCTTCGCCGCCTTGATGTTCTGCACGGACTTGCGCTCGACGAGCCGGCTCATGATGAACGGCTTGAACAGCTCGAGCGCCATCAGCTTCGGCAGGCCGCACTGGTGCAGCTTCAGGCTCGGCCCGGCGACGATCACCGAGCGGCCCGAGTAGTCGACGCGCTTGCCGAGCAGGTTCTGGCGGAACCGGCCCTGCTTGCCCTTCAGCATGTCGCTGAGCGACTTCAGGGGGCGGTTGCCCGGGCCGGTGACGGCACGACCGCGGCGGCCGTTGTCGAACAGCGCGTCGACGGCCTCCTGCAGCATGCGCTTCTCGTTGTTGACGATGATCTCCGGTGCGCCGAGGTCGAGCAGCCGCTTCAGGCGGTTGTTCCGATTGATCACCCGGCGGTAGAGGTCGTTCAGGTCGGAGGTCGCGAAGCGGCCGCCGTCGAGCTGCACCATCGGCCGGAGCTCCGGCGGGATCACCGGGATCGCCTCGAGCACCATCCACTCGGGCCGGTTCGCGGACTTGATGAAGGCGTTGACGACCTTCAGCCGCTTGATCGCCCGTTGCTGCTTCTGGCCCTTCGACGTCTTGATCGTGTCGCGCAGGAAGTTCGCCTCGGCGACCAGGTCGAGGTCGCGGAGCAGGTCCCGAATCGATTCGGCTCCCATTCCGCCCCTGAAGTACACACCGAACCCGTACGGGGAGCCGAACCGGTCCTTCAGCTCGCGGAACAGCTGCTCGTCGTTGACGACGAGCTTCGGCTCGAGGTCGCGGAAGAGCTGCCACGTCTGCTCGAGCCGGCGCACCGAGTCGACCGCCGCCTCGCGGGTGTCCTCGCGCCGCGACTCGATGTCGAGGTACATCTCGCGCACCTTCAACGCCCACTGGATGAGCGCGTCGAGGTCTTCCTTCTGGATCGTGCCGTCGGTGCGCAGGCACAGGTCGTTGGTCAGCTCGCGAACGTCCTGACCGTCTGCGTAGGCCTCGATCACGTCGGCCAGCAGGCCGTTGCCCAGGCCGCGCGCCTTGTCGAGGTTCTTGAGGTCGACGCTGCCGACTTCGCCAGCGGCGGCGTCGATCTCGCCCGCGTCGCCGGAGAGCTGGGCGTCGAGCAGCTTCTTGATGTGCTTCGACACTGCCCCCTTGGCCGAGCCGTGCGCCGACTCCGGCTCCGCCCGCAGCGGCGCGAGCGCCGCCAGGATCTGCTCCGTCGCGACGGCGACCTG
>JBOGZX010000298.1:0-3124 GCA_050697615.1 Gaiellaceae bacterium | reverse complement strand
ACGATCCAGACGGACATCCTGAAGGAGTACATCGCGCAGAAGGAGTACATCTTCCCGCCGGAGCCGTCGATGCGGCTGGTGACGGACATGGTCGAGTTCTGTGCGCGGGAGATGCCGCTGTGGCATCCGATCTCGATCTCGGGCTATCACATCCGCGAGGCCGGCTCGACGGCGGCGCAGGAGCTCGCGTTCACGCTCGCGAACGGGTTCACCTACGTCGAGTGGGCGGTCGAGCGGGGGTTGGAGGTGGACGAGTTCGCGCCGCGGCTGTCGTTCTTCTTCAACGCGCATCTCGACTTCTTCGAGGAGATCGCGAAGTACCGGGCGGCGCGGCGGATCTGGGCGACGGTGATGCGCGACAGGTACGGGGCGAAGGATCCGCGTTCGTGGTTGATGCGGTTCCACACGCAGACGGCGGGGGTGTCGCTGACGGCGCAGCAGCCGGAGGTGAACATCGTGCGCACCGCGATCGAGGCATTGGCGGCGGTGCTGGGCGGGACGCAGTCGCTGCACACGAACAGCTTCGACGAGGCGCTCGCGCTGCCGACGGAGGATGCGGTGCGGATCGCGCTGCGGACGCAGCAGGTGATCGCGCACGAGACCGGGGTGGTGAACACGATCGACCCGCTCGGCGGCTCGTACTTCGTCGAGGCGCTGACGAACGAGCTAGAGCGGCAGGCGTACGAGTACTTCGGCCGGATCGACGAGCTGGGCGGCGTGGTGGCGGCGATCAAGGAGAACTTCTTCCAGCGCGAGATCGCGGAGGCGTCGTTCCGCTACCAGGCCGAGGTCGAGCAGAAGCAGCGGATCGTCGTCGGCGTCAACCGCTACGAGCTGGAGGACGAGTCGCCGACCGAGATCCTGAAGGTCGACGCGAGGCTGGAGCGCAAGCAGATCGAGCGGGTCGCCGCGCTGCGCGCCCGCCGCGACTCCGCGGCCGTCGAGCAGGCGCTCGCCCGGCTGAAGGAGGACGCTGCCAGTGACGACCGCAACCTGATGGCCCCGATCGTCGACGCCGCCCGCTGCTACGTGACGATGGGCGAGATGTGCGACGCCCTCCGCGAGGTCTGGGGCGTCTGGCGCGAGACGCCGGTCTTCTGATCGGACCTCGTCGGTGTCGGACACTCGTCGACGAGGGCCGCTCAGCGTTCGTCGAGGTCGAGCTCGAACCCGTCGTAGACGAGCTCGTCGAGCCGGTGCTCTGCAGAACGGTGGGTGACCAGCAGGCGCCGCGCGCCGGCGTCGCGGCAGACCGCGCGCGCATCCTCGGCCGTCATGTGCCCGCGGATGCCGCGTTCGGGCTCGAGCAGCGTCGCCTCGCACAGGAAGGCGTCGGCGCCGGCGGCCAGCTCAGCCAGCACCGGGGTGACGGCAGTGTCGGCCGAGTACGCAAGTGTGCGTCCGCCGCGCTCGACCCGCAGGCCCCAGGTGGGCTCGTCGTAGTGGACGACACGGCGCGGCGTGATCCGGAACCCCGCGGCGTCGAACGGCGCGGCCTCCTCGTACTCGTGCAGCGGGAAGACGGACTCCCACTGTGCGAGGCGCGCGAGCTCGCCGAGGCGCTCACGTCCTCCCGGCGGCAGCCACAGATGCGGCCCCGGCGTCCCCGCGGCGGGCCCGGAGAGGTGCAGCCAGAGCCACGCGACGAGGTCGCCGCAGTGGTCGAGATGGAAGTGCGTGATCACGACGGCGTCGACCTGGGGCCAGGGCTCGTCGCGCCGCAGGCGCGCGAGCACGCCGGGGCCGCAGTCGAGCAGGACGCCGGCTCCTCCTCCCGTCACGAGGTAGCCCGAATGGGCGCCGCCGGGATTCGGCCAGGCGGGCGAGCAGCCGATGACTTCGAGCTTCACGTTCCTATACTGCCCACGATGAGCTCGAGCGCCGTCGCAGCAAAGATCAGGGTGGTGATCGCGAAGCCGGGTCTCGACGGTCACGATCGCGGCGCGAAGATCATCGCGCGGGCGTTGCGCGACGCCGGCATGGAGGTCATCTACACGGGGTTGCACCAGACGCCTGAGCAGATCGTGGAGACGGCGATCCAGGAGGATGCGGACGCCGTCGGCATCTCCATCCTGTCCGGCGCGCACATGACGCTCGTGCCGCGCATCCTCGACCTCTTGCGCGGCCAGGGCGCCGAGGACGTGCTCGTCGTGGTCGGCGGCACGATCCCCACCGAGGACGTGGCGGAGCTGAAGAAACAGGGCGTTGCCGAGGTGTTCACCCCCGGCGCGCCGACGACCGAGATCGTGAGCTTCCTGCAGTCGCGCGTCGTCGTTTAGCCAGGCTTAGCGCGTCGCGGTTCGGACCGTCCTGGGTAGAGTCCGCCCCGCATGAAGATCGCCGTCTGCGTGAAGGCCGTTCCCGACGCCGCCTCCGGCCGCCGGATGGATCCTGCGACGAAGCGGCTCGACCGCTCGGGAGAGCTGACGATCTCCGACTGGGACACGTACCCGGTCGAGGAGGCGTTGAAGCTGAAGGAGGCGGCCGGCGAGGGCGAGGTGGTGATCGTGTCGATGGGGCCGGAGCGCGCGCTCGACGCGCTTCGGAAGGCGCTCGCGATGGGCGCCGACCGCGCCGTGCTCGTGTCGGACGCCGCGCTCGAGGGCGCGGACCTGCTCGGCACGGCCAGGGCGCTCGCGGGCGCGCTCGACCGGGAGGGGGCGGATCTCGTGCTGTTCGGCCAGCAGTCGGCCGACGGCGGGGGTGCCTGCCTCTGGGCCGCGGTCGCGGAGCGGCTGCGCCGTCCGGTCGTCTCGCAGGTCAGCGGACTGACCGTCGACGGAGGCTCGCTGACCGGCAAGCGCCAGACCGAGTACGGCTACGACACCATCCGGGCGCCGCTGCCGGCCGTCGTCGCGGTCGCCGACTCGATCAACACGCCGCGTTATCCGTCGCTGAAGGGGATCATGGGTGCGAAGAAGAAGCCGCAGGAGACCGTCGGCGCAGACGCAGTAGAGTCGGGAACTACCGTTCTCGCGCTCAATCCGCCGCCGTCGCGCGGCGACTCGGTGAAGATCGAGGACGACGGCAGCGCCGCCGAGAAGATCGCCGACTTCCTCGCGGAGAGGCGGATCCTGTGAGCGCGCTACGCCGGACCACGTCCGTGAAGTGGAGCTTCGCAGCG
>JBOGZX010000297.1:0-3057 GCA_050697615.1 Gaiellaceae bacterium | reverse complement strand
TTCCTAAACCGTGTGCACAAGTTCGATCTTGTCGGGGGCACCTGTCGCGAGGCCGCTCGGGAACGGGATTGGGGCATCTCAGAATCTGTTCAACTGATCACCGAGTAGGGCCTGTACAAGAACTGTTTCTGGAACGCGCGTCAACCGGCGTCACGAAGATGGTGAGTTCGCCGCCTGCGTCAGGCCAGCTACTGGAGTTCGAGCAGCAGTGTACGGAGGAGGGCGAAGCGTTTCGAGCCGAGCTGCTGCTCCCAGGCGGCTTCCGTCTCGGCGACGGCGTCGCGGATCACGCCGACCGCGGCCATGCCTCGCTCGGTGAGGACGATCTGTTTGGAGCGCAGGTCGCTCGGATGCGGTTCGCGCTCGAGGTAACCGAGGCGCTCGAGCTCCCGCAGGAGATAGTTGAGAGCCTGCTTGCTGATCCCCACTTGGGCCGCGACGTCGGTTGGCCGCGCGCCCTGCGGTCCCGGGTACCGGAACACGGCGAAGTAGGCTCGGTCGAAGTCGTGGAAGCCGTGCTCGTGCAGCCGCTCGAGCATGTGCTGCTGGACCGCCTCCCAGGGGATGCGCAGGAGGGCGCCGATCAGCGGCGGCCCGAACGCCCCGGTCTCGATCTCCGAAGGTTTCATAAAGTTACTTGACAAACTGCTGGCTGTTGGTTCATAATAAAGTCACTTTACCACCTGATGAGAGGAGAGCGACGATGGCAACGAGCACACGCGAAGAGATCAGGGTCGGGGAGATGACGATCCGGTTCCTGCTCGAGGGCGAGCAGTCGGCCGGCTCGGTGGCGGTGTTCGAGTTCGACGTTCCTGCCGGCTCCAGGATCGCGGCGGCGCACAGCCACGACGGCTACGAGGAGACGATCTACGGACTCGGAGGCACGCTCGTCTGGACGGTCGAAGGCGAGCCGCACGAGGTCGGCTCCGGCGAGGTGCTCTGCATCCCCCGCGGGGCCGTCCACCAGTTCGCCAACCTCGGCGACCTCGACGCGAGGACGCTCGCGATCGTCACCCCCGGCATCCTCGGCCCCGACTACTTCCGCGAGGTCGCCGCGGTCCTCGACGCTGCAGCCGGCGGCCCGCCCGACCTGGCTGCGCTTGTTGCGGTGATGCGCCGCCACGGACTCACCCCCGTCTCCTGATCTCCACGAAAGGACGAGCCATGACCCTCTCGGCGCCCACCCAGACCAACCCGCCGCTCCGGTACCACCGCGAAGCGGCCCGGCGAACGTCACCCGAAGGGGCGCTGATCCGGTTCTCCCCGAGGCGAGCCGCCGACCACGTGCAGCACATCCTCATGGTCGAGTTCACCTCGTCCGAGGGACGCGCATGGCAGGCGATCGGCGGCGGCGACACCCTCGCCGACGCCATCGCCTTCGCCCGAGACAGCTGCCCCACCGACACAACCTGGCAACCCGTCGGCTGGGACGACCTCTATGGCGACTGAACCTCTGGCCATGACCCGCGAGGCGGACGCGGCGATCGGCGTGCAGGAAAAGATCCTCCGCAGCGGCAGCCGCGAGATCAGCCTTCTCGTCGCAAACGAGGGCCTCAGCCTTACCTGTGCCAGCCGTCCGGCGGGCGAACGCGTGACCGACCCACACATCCACCAACACGCCGAGGCGTTCTACGTTCTCGAAGGCGAGCTCACCTTCGAGGTCGGAGCCGAGCGCGAGACGATCACGGTCGGGGCCGGCGGCTTCGTCGGTGTGCCGCCCGGCGTCGCCCACTCCTTCCGCACCACCGGCGACCACCCCGCACGCGGGCTGATCATCCACGCAGGCGACGGCGGCTTCGCCGCGTTCATGCGCGGCATCCGCGACGGCGTCGAGGTCGCGTGGGACATCGCGCCGGTCCCGCTCAACGGCGGCCTTCCTGCAGGGCACGCGATCGTCAGCCGCCCGTCGTCCGACCCGCCTTCTTCCTGAGAGGCTCGCCGTCGCCGTCTCGCGAGAGCCGGCGACAAGCCGCCGCGCAGCGCCGACCGGGAGACAGAGAGCGCCCTCGGACTGTCGAGAGCCGGCTCGGCCCCTTCCTGCCGCCGGCCGGCTTCGGCTCCCGAGGCGTCGCGCCGCCTCGGTCGTGGGCGATTCCGCGTGGGTGGCGCCTCGGTATTACTTGCTAGTATTACGGGTATGCGTGTGACTCAGAAGGGACAGGTGACGATCCCGCTCGAGGTGCGGCGGGCACTGGGAATCCATCCGGGAAGCGATGTTCAGTTTCGGATCGAGGAGCAAGGGGTGCGGCTGGTCGTCGATCCAGAGCGCGCAGCGGAAGAGATCGCTCGGATGCGAGGAGCGGGAAGCGGGGAGTTGAGCACCGATGAGATCCTCGCCTTGACCCGGGCGTGAGTGCCGCTGCGAGCGGCACCTTCGTCGATAGCAGCGTTCTCCTCGACCTGTTTACGGTCGACGCCGAGTGGGGCGATTGGTCGCAGGCGCAGCTGACCCGCGCCGCCCAGCGGGGAGCGCTCGTCCTGAACGCGGTTGTCCTCGCGGAGGTCGCGCCGCGCTTCGAGCGTGTTGAGCTTCTGCGGGCGACGCTTCCGTCGATGGCGGTGATCGAGGAGATCCCTGTTGCTGCCGCTTTTCTCGCCGGCCATGCCCACGCGACGTATCGACAGGCCGGCGGTCGGCGCGAGGCGATCCTCCCGGACTTCCTGATCGGTGCGCATGCCGCCGTCACCGGCCGGCCGCTTTTGACGCGCGATCCGCGGCGGGTCGCCGCCTACATTCCCGGCGCGACCTTGATCTCGCCGGAACGCGACGCGTGAGGGGAGCGGTGGCGGCGCGCTCGCAGGCGATTGCTCTCTCGTTTGTCGACCGGCGACCCGTCGCGTCCACATCGCCGGGACCACGACCAACCCGGACGGCCGCTGGGTGACGCAGCAGGCGTGCAGCGGCACGCGAGCGCCAGCTGCCCCATGACCTCCCCCGTCGTCCCTCCAGCCTCAGAGTGAATCAACGACTCAGGTCGCCAGCCCGGGATCAGATCTCGATGCTACGAGGCCACTGTTCGGCCTGATGATTCGTCGCGTACGACGGGACCGGTCCCG
>JBOGZX010000296.1:0-3959 GCA_050697615.1 Gaiellaceae bacterium | reverse complement strand
GGGTCGGCGACCGCGCGCGCAGGCTCGACGCCGTCGAGCTTCGCGGCCCAGCGGCGCACCGCCTCCATCCCCTCCTCCTTGATCTCCGAGACGACGCTCACGCGGCCATCCGCTCCACCGGCACGATCAGGATCGACGAGCCGCCCGCGGCCTCGAGCTGCGGCAGCAGGCGCCACACGTCTGCGGCCGGGACGAGCACGTGCACGGCGACCATCTCGTCGTGGGCCAGCGGCAGCACGCTCGGCACGCGCGGGCTGACCAGCGCCTCGATCGCGGGCAGCGCCGACACGGGTGCGTTCAGCATCAGGTAGCGGTGGCGGCGCGCCTCGACGACGGCGCGCAGCATCGCCGCGAACGGCGCGGCCGTCTCCTCGTCGCGCGCCACCAGCACGGCTTCCGACTCGAGCAGCGTGCCGAGCGAGCGCAGGCCGTTGGTGCGCAGCGTGTTCCCCGACGAGACGAGGTCGACGATCGCCTGCGCGAGACCCAGCCGCGGCGCGATCTCGACCGAGCCGGTGACGTCGACCAGCGCGACGTCCGCCGGCAGCAGCTCCCGCGCGAGCCGCGGATAGACGGTCGCAACGGTCGCGCCGCCGAGATCTCCGAGCGACGTGATGCCCGACTCCTCCGGAACGGCCGCCTCGAGCCGGCAGGAGCCGAAGCCGAGAGCGAGCAGCTCTGCGACCTCCGCCCCGCGTTCCCGCACCAGGTCGATTCCGGTGATGCCGCAGTCGACGACGCCGTCCTGCACGTACTCCGGCACGTCGGCGGCGCGCACGAGCAGCACCTCGACCGGCGCGTTCCGGCACGGGAACGCGAGCGCGCGCTCACCCGGCTGCTCCGGCCCCAGGCCGGCGTCCTCGAGCAGCCTGAACGACGGGTCGCGCAGCCGGCCCTTGACCGGGACGGCGACCTTCAGGAGCCCGAGCGGTCGAGCGCCAGCCGGTAGCCCCCCTCGCCGTGCCGCAGCCAGTGCGCCACGCGCGTCACCGTGGTCGTCGACGCCCCCGTCCGCTCCGCGATCTCCAGGTACGGCAGCCCCTTCTCCAGCAGCCGCGCCACCTGCCAGCGGTGCGCCATCGCCTCGAGCTCCGAGAGCGTGCAGAGGTCGCGAAAGAAGCTCTCCACCTCCGCCCTGCTCTCCAGCGAGAGGATCGCTCCGAAGAGCTCCCTCATCTCTCTCGTCTCCCACGGGTGTCGGCTCCTACCTTTCGTCTCCGTCGTCTCGGCCATCGGTCTCCTATGTTAGCACGCTAACATGGCAGCATGTGGTTCGACCGGACGATCGAGGTGATTCCCGCCGTCGACGTGCTCGGCGAGGAGGCCGTCCGTCTGCGCCGTGGCTCCTACGACGACGTCGTCGAGCGGGCCGACGACCCCGTCGCGCTCGCCGAGCGATGGGCGGTCCTGGGCGCGCGGCGGGTGCACCTGGTCGACCTCGACGGCGCCCGTTCCGGGTCGGTACGGCCGGACCTGGTGCGGGCGGTCGTCGACCGGGTCGCGCCGGTGCCGGTTCAGGCATCGGGCGGAATCCGCACGTTGTCGGATGCCCGGGAGCTGCTGAGTGCCGGCGCCGACCGGGTGGTCGTGGGCACGGCGGCCTGGCCCGATCCCTCGGCGTGGCTCGAGCTGGGCGACGCGATCGTGCTGGCGCTGGACGTGCGCGACAGCCAGGTGCGCTCGGCGGGCTGGACCGAAGCGGCGGGCCTCTCCGTCGGCGAGGCAGTCTCGCGCGCGCAGGGCTCGCGCGTGCTGGTGACGGCGATCGACCGGGACGGCACCCTGGCGGGGCCCGACGTCGCGCTTGTCGCGGCGGTCGCCGCCTCCGGCCTACGCGTGCTCGCGGCCGGAGGCGTGCGGTCGCCCGGCGATGTCGACGCCCTCGCGGCGGCCGGCGCGGAGGCGGCCGTCGTGGGGCGCGCGCTGCTCAGATGATCAGCGCGAGGTCGGCCTTCAGCGTCGCGAGATCGAACCCGTTCGGAGCCTCGCCCTTGGCGAGGAAGTCGGACGAGAGGATGCAGTAGGCCTCGTCGCAGTAGCGGTCCCAGAAGCGCCAGGTCATCCGCTTCAGCGCGCCCCAGGTGACGACGGTCAATCCGGAGTCGTCGAAGCCCACCACGTCGACCGCGTGCCCGCCCCACGAGCCCGGCTTCGCGTCGCCCACCAGCGAGCCCGTCCAGTCCCACACCTCCTGCCGCTGGGCGGTGACCGGCATTGCGAGGCCGATGTAGACGCCGCCGAACAGCCAGGCCCCGGTCCGCGTCAGCTCGTGGTCGTGCGTCGACACCGCCGCATAGGCGCCGATCTTGTGCCGTCCGATGCCCTGCTTGCGCCAGAGCTTGAGGACGTCGAGCTCGACCGCACCGTCCTCACCGGTGACCGGGTCGGGCACCTTCACCTCGTCGAAGGCTCGGAGGACCGACGCTTCCGAGATCTCGACGACGCGACCGCGGCCTTCGGCGGTCCACGCCTCGATCATGTGGCCCGCCGCTGCCGTGGTGCAGTCTCCGACCCGATCGTTGCCGTACATCGGCCAATCTCGGACGCGGCCGGTGAGGTCGAGCGTCGCCGGCGGAGGCGGCAGCTCGGCACGGTCGACGTAGCGGGCGAGATGCAGCGTGCGGACGTCGGTGCGCACGGGCAGCTTGCCGAGCTTCCCGGCTGCGATCAGCGTCGTTGTCATACGTGGACCTCCTTGGTGGTCTGACGGGGAAACCACCGCAGACCGCAGGTGCCGCGGAGTCGGTTCTACACCACTCGGCGCGGCTGCGTCAACGCGGAACCGGGTTGTCGCCTACCAAGGCGGCCGGGGCGAAGCGGCCGTCGACACCCACCGGTACTCGAGCCGGTCGAGCGGCCTCCCCGAACTGGCGGTCGGGGTCGGGCAGCGCGAGCCGGACCGCGTCCTCCTCGACCCTGGGCGGCGTCAGCGCTTCTTCTTCCGGGCTCGGTTCTGCCGTTCGCGGATCTTGTACTCGCGGACTCGCTCCTGTCTCAGCAGCACGTTCCGTCGCGCCTCGATCGCCTCCAGCTCGCGCTGCAGCTTGCGGTAGCTCTCCCAGCGCTCGGTCGGGAGGGTGCCGTCGTCGAGCGCCTCGCGGATCGCGCAGCCCGGCTCGCGGTCGTGCGCGCAGTCCGAGAAGCGGCAGCGCCGTGCGATCTCGTCGACGTCGCCGAAGGTCTGCTCGAGGTCGGCGTCCCAGAGCTGGAGCTCGCGAATCCCCGGCGTGTCGAGCACGACGCCGCCCGTCGGAAGCAGGATCAGCTCGCGGTGCGTCGTCGTGTGACGGCCCATCTGATCGTCGGCGCGAACCTCCCGCGTCGCGAGCAGCTGCTCGCCCGCGAGCGCGTTGACGATCGTCGACTTGCCGACGCCCGACGAGCCGAGCAGCACGGCCGTGCGGTTGCCGTCGAACCAGATACGGAGTTCCTCCAGTCCGACTCCGGCGGCCACCGACACCGGCTGGACGGGGCAGGCGCCGAGGGTCACCGCCTCGACCCGGTCGAGGTACGGGCCGAGATCGTCGACGAGGTCGGTCTTCGTCAGCAGGACGACCGGTTGCGCCCCACTCTCCCACGCCATTGCGAGGTACCGCTCGAGGCGGCGTACGTTGAAATCGAGCGGCAATGCCTGGGCGAGGAAGGCGACGTCGACGTTCGCGGCGAGCACCTGCTCGCGCACGGCCTGCCAGACCTCCTTGCGCGAGATGGAGGTGCGCCGCGGCAGCACCGCCTCCACGAGCCCGCCGGCCGGGTCGAAGCCGACCCAGTCGCCGACGGCAGGCAGCGCGTCGTCGCGTGCGAGCCGGTTCGCGGCGCTCGCGCGCAGCTCCCCGTGCTCGGCCAGCAGGTCGTAGGCGCCCCTGTGCTGGATCGCGACGCGGGCGGGCTCGAGCCCGGCGGCGCGGTGCTCGGCGAACGCGACGTCCCAGCCGTCGTCCCAGCCGAGCCTATGAAGC
>JBOGZX010000295.1:0-6435 GCA_050697615.1 Gaiellaceae bacterium | reverse complement strand
GGGGGTGAAGACGAGCGTGTGGCTGTCGATCTCGCGCCAGCGGCCCGGCACGGACGGCTTCAGCTTCGGTCGCTCCGCGCCGAGCGCGTCGTCGACCGTCTTCGAGAACGTGAGCCGGATCGGGGCGGCCGGAGAGATGTGAGTCGACGGTGCCGGGGTCACGAGCGCGACGGGCGAGTCGGAGGGCGGGAACCAGCTGACGGAGATCGGCTTTCCGAGCCGTTCCCACGAACGTGCGGCCGCGGCCACCTCGACCGTGCCCGCCACGGAGCGTTTGCCGAGCGATACGGACGGTCCGGAGGGGTCGACCGTGTGCCGGAGCCGGCCGGGCGGCCCGTACGCGAACGCGCTCACCGGTCCGTCGAAGCGCACCCGAAGCGGCTCGCCCGGGTTCACCGTCAGCCAGCGCGCGGCCACGCTCACCTCGGGCGCGCTCAGCGTCAGACGCTCGTGCCGCTCCTTGCCGAGCGCCCAGCCGAGCCAGCCCGGGCGGCGGATGACGACCTCCACGCTCACCTGCTCTCCCGGCGTCAACCGCGTGCGCGGTGTCAGCCGGCCCTGGGTGACGACGAGCGGGATCGGCGTTCCGTCGGGAGCCGAGGCGCGCGCCTGCTCGAGCGTCCCCGCGAGGGGCTGCAGCTCGACCCGGGCGAGTGCCGACGGGTCGCCTGCGAGCGTGGCGCCGGACCACGCGACGACCGCCGCGACGAGCCCGGCAGCGGCGAGCAGGAGCACCGCGAGGACGAGCCAGGGGGCACGCCGCCGCCTGCGGCGAGTCGGCGCCGGTCTTGCCATTCGAAAATCATACGTACGCTGTCTGACCGTACCGGGCATCGCACATGAGTAGCGGAGTACGCTCGTCAGCGGTGGGATCGCTTCGCAGCCTGTGGCTGCCGTACGTCTCGAGAGGCCTCGGCGCCCTGCACCGCGCCGCCTACCGCGCGAGCGGCGGCCGCGTGGGCGCGCGGATCTGGGGCCTGCCGATCGTCCTCCTGACGACCACCGGGCGGCGGAGCGGCAAGCGGCGTACCACCCCGCTCTGCGCACTTCCCGACGGCGACGACTTCGCGGTGATCGCCTCCTTCGGCGGCCTCGACACCCCGCCCTCCTGGTGGCTGAACCTCGAGCACGATCCGCACGCGATCATCCAGGTCGGGAGCGCCAGCCGGCGCGTCACCGCGCACACGACCTCCGGTGACGAGCGTGCCCGCCTCTGGGCCGAGGTGACGGCCCGCGCCCCCGGCTACCTCGGCTACGCGCGCCGCACCGCGCGTGAGATCCCGGTCGTCGTCCTGCACCTCGAAGCCTGATGGCGAGACTCGAGCAGGCACGGTGGTGGACGGCGCGCCGCGCGCAGAGCCGCAAGCCCGCCACGTACACGTGCCCGCTCTGCGGCTTCCATCTGCACGCGATGAGCGCGCACATGCTGATCGCGCCCGAGGGAGACACTTCCCGGCGCCGCCATGCTCACAACGAGTGCGTCGCCGCGGCGCGGCGGGCCGGCAAGCTCACGAGCTACGACGAATGGCGGCGCACGCAGCCGCGTCCGCCGCGACTGGTCGACCGGCTGCTGCGCCGGCCGTAGGCCTGGATCCACCCGCCGGGTCGCGGTCGCTCCAGGCTCAGCCCATCTCGATCTCGACCGGAACACCCATCCGGCCGAGCTCACGCAGATGCCGCTGGTGCGAGTGAAGCGCTGCGCGCAGCGACGGCTGCGCGGTGTAGCGCACGCCGTGCTTCGCCGCGTTCCGCCTGACGATCTCGGAGATGCGGGGATAGTGCGTGTGCGGCACGCGCGGGAAGAGGTGATGCTCGATCTGGAAGTTCAGGCCGCCGAGCATCCAGGTCATCACCGGGTTGCGCGGGCAGAAGTCGACGGTGGTCTCCACCTCGTGCACCGCCCACGGGCGCGCCAGCGCAGTCACCTCCTCGGGCGTGACGAAGCTCGCCTCCTCCACACAGTGTGCGAGCTGGAACGTCGTCGCCGTGACGAGGCTCGTCACCGTCACGAACGCGGCATAGCCGCACAGCACGACCCACCACGGGTACACGAGCAGCGGCACCACGATCGCCCAGCTCACGAACACGACCTTGCCTGCGATCAGCCCGGCGAGATCCCAGCGCCGCGGCACGTGCATCTTCGAGTTCGCGATGCGCCCGCGGACGAGGGCCGCCACGTCCGCGCCGGTCTGCCAGCGGATCACCATCAGGCTGTACAGCGGCCAGATGTAGAGGTGCTGCAGCCGGTACCACGGCCGTTGCTGCTGGCTCGGCATCAGGCGTGCAAACGGCGTCTGGTTGACGTCGTCGTCGTACCCGTCGACGTTCGTGTACGTGTGGTGCGCGACGTTGTGCTTGACGCGCCACGCATAGCTCGAGAACCCGAGCAGCGCGTCCGACGTCCAGCCCATCAGATGGTTGAAGCGCCGGCTCGCGAAGTACGCGCCGTGGTTCGCGTCGTGCTGGACGCAGAAGCCCACGA
The DNA here is from genome assembly GCA_050697615.1 of Gaiellaceae bacterium. GTDB lineage: Bacteria > Actinomycetota > Thermoleophilia > Gaiellales > Gaiellaceae > PALSA-600. Next base: position 3,953 of record JBOGZX010000295.1, on the reverse strand, counting down.
GGATCGTCCCGAGCATCAGCACGGCCAGACAGAAGAGCCCCGGCACGAGCCCCGGACGGACGAAGATCAGCGTCCCCCACGATCCGCCGAGCAGCGCGAACGCGACGACCGCCTTCAGATAGAGCTGCACGTGGCCCCACGACCGGACCCGCTGCGACTGCAGGTAGAGGTCGACCTCGCGGCGCGTCTCGACCATGAAGTCGCCGCCCTTGTCGAAGGACAGCTTCTTCGGTGCGGGCGGAGAGGCGAGCGACTCGATACCCGGATGGTACGCGGCCTCGGTCTGGGACGCGGGGCGGAACCGGGTGTCCGGCTACGATCGCGAGGCGGGGCGGCGTCCCGCATTCAGCCATGGGAAAACGCAGATGAGAATCGACCTTCCGGCCGCCGATCCAGGCACGCCCGACACGCGCTCACCCGTGCGGCTCCTGGTCTGGGTCGGACGGCAGCAGCTCCCCACGCTCGGCGCCGGGGTCGGCTTCGGCATCTGCTGGATGGTGGCACAGGCGTTCATGCCGTTCGCGATCGGCCGCGCCGTCCAGTCCGGGATCGTCGAGCACGACAACCGCGCGCTCGCGGAATGGGCGCTGATCCTGCTCGGGCTCGGCGTGGTGCAGGCGGTCGCCGGCGTGATGCGGCACCGTTACGCGGTCTTCAACTGGATGCAGGCAACCTTCCGGCTCGCGCAGATCGTCGCGCACCACGCCGCCCGCTCCGGCCCAGCCACGCGAGAGCGCCTGTCGACCGGCGAGGTGGTCGCCACCGTCTCGAACGACGCGAACCGGGCGGGCGGCGCGTACGACATCACCGCGCGGCTCGCGGGCGCGATCGTGGCGTATGTCGTCGTCGCCGTGATCCTGCTGTCCTCGTCGGTGGCGCTCGGCCTCGTCGTCCTGCTGGGCGTGCCCGTGCTCGTGCTCGGCATGGGGACGATGATCGGGCCGCTGCAGGCGCGGCAACGGGACCAGCGCGTCGAGGTCGGGCTGCTCACGGCGCTCGGCGCAGACACCTCCGCCGGCCTGCGCGTCCTGCGCGGGATCGGCGGCGAGCAGGCGTTCCTCGACCGCTACCGCCTGAAGTCGCAGGAAGTCCGGCGGGCCGGAGTGCGAGTCGCGCTGCCGCAGTCGACGCTCGACGCCGCGCAGGTCTTCGTGCCGGGGCTGTTCGTCGTGCTCGTCACGTGGCTCGCGGCGCGCTTCACCCTCTCCGGGCAGATCAACACCGGCGACCTCGTCGCCTTCTACGGCTACGCCGCGTTTCTCGTGATCCCGCTGCGCACGTCGGCCGAGGCCGTCGACAAGTTCACCCGCGCGCTCGTCGGCGCGCGGCGGATGCTGAACGTGCTCGCCGTCGATCCCCAGACGCCCGAGCCCGACGCGCCCGCCGCCGAGCCGCCGGTTGAGGCCACGCTTGCCGACCCCCTCTCCGGGCTCGTGCTCGAGCCCGGCCTGCTCACCTGCCTGGTCTCGTCCGAGCCCCGGGAGTCGGCCGCGATCGCAGACCGGTTCGGCCGCTTCGGCGACGACGACGGCGCCGTGCTCGGCGACGTCCGGCTCGCCGACCTGCCGACCGAGACCCTCCGACGCCGCATCCTCGTGAGCGAGGCCGACCCCGTGCTCTTCTCGGGCAGGCTCGGCGCCGAGCTCGACCCGTGGGACAGGACGGGCGGCGACGAGCGCAGGATCCTCGCCGCCCTGTCGGTCGCGAACGCCGAGGAGATCCTCGACGCGCTGCCGGAGGGCCTCGACACGGAGGTCGACGAGCGCGGCCGCTCGTTCTCGGGCGGCCAGCGCCAGCGGCTCGTGCTCGCACGCGCGCTGCTCTCGGACGCCGAGGTGCTGGTGCTGGTCGAGCCGACGAGCGCGGTCGACGCGCACACCGAGGCACGGATCGCGGCGAGGCTCCGCGAGGCCCGCGCCGGCCGGACGACCGTCGTCGTCACGACGAGCCCGCTCGTGCTCGACCAGGCTGACCGTGTCGTGCTCCTCGAGGGGGGCCGGGTCGTCGCCGAGGGCCGTCACGCGGAACTCCTGCGCAGCCATCCCGAGTACCGCCTCACCGTCACCCGCGGGGAAGACGAATGACCCGGCTCTTGCCGATCGCATCCGGGCCCGAGCTGCGCGGGCAGGCGCGGCTGCTCGCGCGCCGCCACCGCCGCGCTCTCGCCGGCGTCGTCGCGCTGCATGCGGCGGCGGCGGCCGCCGGGCTCGCAGGCCCGCCCGTGCTCGGCCGTCTGGTCGAGTTGGTCCGGCAGGGCACGACGCGGTCCCACATCGACGATCTGGTGCTCGTGCTGGCGGCGTTCCTCGTCGCCCAGACGATCCTCACGTGGCTCGCACGGCGCACCTCCATCGTGCTCTCGGAGAAGATGTTCGCCGAGCTGCGCGAGGATTTCATGGAGCACGTCCTCGCGCTGCCCCTGTCGACGGTCGAGCGGGCAGGCACAGGCGACCTGATCTCCCGGACGACCGCCGACGTCGACGCGCTCACCCGCACGATCCGCTTCGCGCTGCCGGAGACGCTGATCGCGGCGATCACCGCCGTGCTCACCGTCGGCGCCGCGGTCTGGGTCAGCCCGCTCGCGGCGTTGCCGTGCATCGCCGGCGTGCCCGCGCTGGTCGTCAGCACGCGCTGGTACCTGAAGCGTGCGCCCACGGCGTACCTGCGCGAGCGCGCCGCCTACGCGACCCTCGCGGGCACGGTCGGCGAGACCGTGGAAGGCGGCCGCACGCTCGAGGCGCTCGGGCTGAACGAGCAGCGGGTGCGACGGATCGACGCCGACCTCACGGAGGCCTACCACGCCGAGCGCCGCACCCTGTACCTGAGAACGATCTGGTTCCCGTCGGCGGAGTTCGCGTACGTGCTCCCGGTGGCGGCCGCGCTCGGCTGGGGCGGCTGGCTGGTCTCGAACGGCCATGCCACGCTGGGACAGGTGACCGCGGTCGCCCTGTACGTGGTGCAGCTCGCCGACCCGGTCGACCGGCTGATCTCGTGGCTCGACGAGATCCAGGTGGGCGCGACGTCGTTCGCTCGGCTCGTGGGGATCGCGAACGTGCCGGCCGACCGGACGCCCACCGACGAGACGCCCGACGGCGACCGGCTGTTCGCACGCGACCTGCACTACGCGTACGTCGACGGCCGCGACGTGCTGCACGGCATCGACCTGGACCTGAAGCCGGGCGAGCGGATGGCGGTCGTCGGGCCTTCCGGTGCCGGCAAGTCGACGCTGGGCCGCCTGCTCGCGGGCATCCATCCGCCCCGCGCCGGCCGCGTCGAGATCGGCGGCGTGCGCCTGGTCGACCTACCGCTCGAGACGCTTCGGCAAGAGGTCGCACTCGTCACGCAGGAACAGCACGTCTTCGTCGGCACGATCGACCAGAACCTTCTGCTCGCGCGACCGGACGCGACCGACGAGCAGCTCGTCGACGCGCTTGCCGCAGTCGACGCGCTCGACTGGGCCGAGGCGCTGCCGCAGCGTCGCCAGACGATCGTCGGCGCCGGCGGGTATCCGCTGGCGCCCGCGCAGGCGCAGCAGCTGGCACTCGCACGGCTCGTGCTCGCCGACCCGCACACGCTCGTGCTCGACGAGGCGACGTCCCTGCTCGACCCGCGCGCGGCGCGCCACCTCGAGCGCTCGCTCGCCTCGGTGCTGAAGGGACGCACGGTCGTCGCGATCGCACACCGGCTGCACACCGCCCACGACGCGGACCGGGTGGCTGTCGTCGAGGACGGGCTGCTGGGCGAGGTCGGCACGCACGACGAGCTGGTTGCGCGCAAGGGCTCATACGCGGCACTCTGGGACTCGTGGCACAGCGAGCGCTAGAGATCATCGACGAGGCGCGGGCCGCACTCGCCGCCGGACGCGACCCCGACGCGGCGGAGCTGCGGGCTCGGCTCCGCGCGGCCGGCGGCGGCGACGAGCATCTGCGGCAGCTCGAGCGCCTGCTCTCGAT
>JBOGZX010000294.1:0-4829 GCA_050697615.1 Gaiellaceae bacterium | reverse complement strand
CCGCCTCGGACACGAGCCCGCGCAACTCGGCCAGCAGGTCGCCGTGCCGACGTCCCAACGGCGCCAGGCCGCCGACGAGAGCCTCGATCCGCCCCAACCGTTCCGACACGCGATCTTCGTCGTCCATCTCACGACCGTAGCGGCCGAGATGCGACGTGTCTGTGGCAACTTCGTGCCGAAAGCGTGACCACCCGCCGCGCGGACGGACGGGCGTCGACCGCCAGTCGCTCAGGCCACGCGGAGCGCGGTCGCTGGCCGCGGCCGCAACCCGAGCAGCGCACCGTCGAGCGACGCGGTCAGATCCGCGCGATCGCCGCACACGAGCGTCTCGACGAGCGCCCGCCGCACCGCGTCGCGCGCGTCGCGGCCGAGCCGGTCCGCTCGCAGCGCCTCGACCAACTCGCCGCGCTCCTGGATCTTGTCAGCGAGCAGCACCGCGGCTCGCATCGTCGCGGCCCACACTCCTCCGTCACCCCCGAACAGACACACCAGACCGTCGCGCACCTGCGCCGAGCGGAACGGCTCGTCCGAGAACAGCGAGAGCTCCCACCGGTCGAGCGCCTCGCCGAGCTGACGATCACCGTCGGCGAGCACCAGCTTCTCCCGAAGGTCTGCGGCGAGGCGTGCGCGTACCTTGTCGAGCCGGGTCGCCTGCCCTCGCGGCTGCGTTGCTGCGATCGGCAGGAGCGGTGAGACGCGGAGCGGGCGAAAGTCGAGCCGCTCGAAGACGACCGGCCCCGCCGCGACCGCTCCTGCGGTGGCGAGCCTGACCGCGGTGACCGCGTCGGCGAGCTCGGCTGCGGCGTCGGGAGGCTCGGACTCTTCCGGCTCGAGCTCGCGCTTCAGCTCGAGGACGAGCATCCGGTCGACGTCGCGCCCGAACTCGGGAGGCATCAGGCCGCGCGCTTCGGGCCAGAGCTGCGAGATCTCGCCGCTGACGATCGGGCGCAGGGAGATGCCGCCGCCGAGGTCTGCCGCGGTGCCTGCGGAGAGGCCGATCACGGGCGCGAGCGCCATATAGGAGCGCGAGCTGCCGAAGAGGGTGCGCTCTAGGTCCGCGTAGGCGTCGTCGAAGGCCTCGTCGGTCCAGTCGAAGCCGCCGCAGCGTTCCGCCGTCCACGTGAGCATCGGCAAGAGGATCGAGCGGAAAAGCGCCTCGTCGCCGGTGTCGCCGATGCCCGCGTGTGCGCGCGCGAAGATCGAGGCGGCAGGCTCGCGCTTCAGATCCTCGAGCGCGTTTCTCGTGTCCGGCAGCCTCCGCAGCGTCGGCGACTGCTCCTCGACGAAGCCGCGTACGAGCGGCCGGTACTCGTAGAGCGAGGGTCCTTCCCGCGTCGCGTGCTCCTCGAAGGCGAACGGCACCTGCGCGCCGCGCTCGGCCGCGAAGGCGGCGAGGCAGAACCGGCGGAGAGACTCGTACAGGTACGGCGCGCGCAACGTGCTCACGCAGGTCAGTTACGCGCCGGGCGGTTGCTCTCCTACCTGGCACGTGGGACACCAGTAGGCGATGCGATTGTCGTCACCCAGCCCGCGGGACTGGATCGGGCTGCCGCACCGTGGACAGGGGCGGCCGCTCCGCCGGTACACCCGCCGCGCTCCAGCGCGGCCTTCGTCGACGGCCGCACGCATCATCCGCGCGGCCTGTCCGAGCGCTGCCTCGAGCTCGGCGTCCTGAATGCCGGCGAGCCGCCGCCAGGGCGAGGCGCGCGCCGCCCAGAGCGCTTCGGCCAGCCACATGTTGCCGATTCCGGCGACGATCGTCTGGTCGAGGAGAGCTTCGCCGAGCAACCGCGTTCCGTCCGCCGCCCGCAGGCGTGCGACCATCCGGTCGGTGCGCGGCGGCCGCTCCAGGATGTCCGACCCGAGCCTTTCCAGCGCCCGTGCGTGCAACTCGAGCACCGGTCCGTTCCACAGAACCCCCTCCACTCCGTCGCCCCGCAGCACCAGCCAGGGCGTCCCGGGCCGGCGGTCGCCGCGCGGCCGCACCGTCCAGCGCCCGGACATCCGAAGGTGCGAGCGCACGACGACCCCGCCCTCGAACCGCAGCACGAGGTTCTTGCCGTGCGCGCGGACCCACTCGAGTCGCCGCCCATCGATTCGCTCGGCCACGTTCGTGAGCTGTGCCCGCGGATGCGGCGACTCGGCCGCGATTCGCTGGCCGACCAGCACCTGCAAACGGTTCGCTGCGCGGTGGAGCGAGTCCCCCTCGGGCACGTTGCAACGGTAGCCGGATCGGGAACGGCCACAGGATGATCCGACGAAGGCAGAAGCGTCGCGGAGTCGAGGCTCGGCAGCGGGAGGCCGCGGCGGGCGCAGCGGCCGCCCTCGTGTGGGCCGCGGTCGAGCCGTTCGACCGGCGCCTGTTCCGGCACGACTACTCCGACGTCGCACTGCTCGGGAAGCTCGTCACGCGTTCGCGGTACTGGCCGCTCGCCGGGCTCGCGCTGCACGCGGCGAACGGCGCCGTGTTCGGGCTCGTCTTCGAGGAGATACGCAGACGGACGTCGCGCGGGCGCGCTCTCGCGCTCGCTCTGGCACTCGGCGAGAGCTTTGCGTTTTTCCCGTTCGGCCGGATCGTGGACGCGCACCACCCGGCAAACGGCGGACCCGGGCTCGCGCCGCTCTTCAGCGGACGCGGGCTCATCCAGGCGACGGCGCGGCACGCATTGTTCGGAGTCGTGCTCGGTCGACTCGCGCGATGATGCGTCGGTGAGCTTTCCCGAGCTGCGCCGTCCGATCGTGCTCGCCCCGATGGCCGGCGGACCGTCGACACCCGAGCTGGCCGCGGCCGTGACGAATGCGGGCGGCCTCGGCTTCCTGGCCGCCGGCTACCTGACCGCCGATGCGCTCGGCGACCGGCTACGGCGAGCGCGACAGCTCTCGTCCGGGCCGCTCGCCGTCAATCTCTTCGTGCTCGCGGACGAGCCGGTGGACACCGCCGCGCTCGCGGCCTACGCGCGGGAACTCGAGCCGGACGTGGCGCGGCTCGGCGTGCAACTCGGCAAGCCGCGGTACGAGGACGACCGGCTCCGCGAAAAGCTCGAGCTGCTCGAGCGGCAGCCGGTCGACGTCGTCTCGACGACCTTCGGCCGCCCCACACCAGAGCTCGTCGAACGGCTACACGCGGTCGCGACCGCCGTCTGGGCGACCGTCACCTCGGCGGACGAGGCGGTGGTGGCAGGCGACGCCGGCGTCGATGCGCTGGTGGTGCAGGGGCCGGAGGCGGGCGGACATCGCGGCTCGTGGGGCGATGCGGCTCATACGACGCCGCTACTTCCCCTCTTGCGGGAGGTCGCGGCGGAGGTCGACCTGCCGCTCATCGCCGCGGGCGGGATCGCCGATCGTGCAGGCGTGGAGGCCGTGCTCGCGGCGGGGGCGCGAGCTGCGCAGATCGGCACGGCATTCCTGCTCTGCCCGGAAGCAGGGACTGGCGAGCCGCATCGAGAGGCGCTGCGAGCGGGCGGCGAGACCGGGATCACACGGGCATTCAGCGGAAGGCGGGCACGCGGGATCGTCAACGGCTTCATGCGGGCGCACCCGGACGCGCCGTCCGCATACCCGCACGTCCACCACCTCACCGCGCCCCTACGCGCAGCCGCACGCGCAGCCGGCGACCGGGAAGGCTTCAACCTGTGGGCGGGCGCGGGCTTCGAGCAGGCCCGGGAACAGCCGGCGGCCGAGGTCGTGGCCCGGCTCTCTCCCGCTTCGTAGCAGCGCGTTCGCAGCCGTCGTCCGACTTCGCCCTTGCTCCGGTCTGATCTTAACTCGGGTCTGACTCGTGTCTGACCACGCGCCCGTCGAGATCGCCGAACGCAGTCGGCAATCGCTCGTACCTTCTGAACGGGTGTGGACAATCGGCCACAAGCCGTCCGGATTCCAGGTGCGGAGCGTGATTTCGGCAACGGGCGTCGCGACGCCGTCACGAAGTCGTCGCAATTCGGTGGTCAGACTCCTGTCTGACTCCAGTCAGACCATGAAGTGCGGTCAGACCATGAAGTGCGGCGCCGGAGCGCGCGACCGGTGCGCTGAGGGTCGGGTTACAAGGCATGCAGGTCGAGCCGCCAGTCGTCGTAGCGCATGTGCGAACCCTTCGGATTCTCGACGTCGCACTCACCGATTCAGCTCGACGCCGATCTTCCGGCAGGTGCCGTTCGACGGCGCATTGTCGACGGAAGGATGCGCCTGCAGGAAACGCCGGCCGCCCTCGACGCCCGCCGCGGCGATCGCCGAAGCCGTTCCCGCACCGGCGACGCCGCGCCCCTGGAACCCGGGCAGCACCGACCGCCCAGTCTCGAGCACCTCCTGCTCGCGCCACTCGCACTCCCAGTAACCGACCCATCCCGCCGCGGCGCCGTCGACGACGATCCTGTACTGCCGTGAGCCGGGCTGCTCGTAGTCCGCCTGCCGCTTGGCGATCCTCTCGGCGGCCTCCGGGCCACCGAGGTGCACCATCATCGCCGGATCGCCGAGCAGGGCATGCAGCAGCCCAATGTCGCCCGGTCCCCACGGCTCGACGCCGATCTCAGGCACGCAGCACCGCGCGCCTCGGCCCGGCGAGGAACCCAGCCTCCACGAGCAGGGGCATCGCGTCGCTGTCGACGACCGGGCCTCCGTCGAAGCGCTCGACCGCCAACCGTTTCGCGCGCCCCACCCGGACATGGCTCACGAGTGCGGCGAGCGCGGGACGCAGCCACAGTACATCGGGATCTCGCAGCGGCACGAGCGAGCGGCCTCCACGCTCGACGTACAGCACCGGCTCGCCTCCGAGTGAGACGACGTAGGCGCCGGCGACGCGCGACGCACGGCCCCCCGCCCGCGTCGGCCACGGC
>JBOGZX010000293.1:0-3979 GCA_050697615.1 Gaiellaceae bacterium | reverse complement strand
CCCGCAGGGCGAGCGTCCGGCGGATCACGTGCAGCTTCAGCGTCTCCTCCGTCGGGTCGGCGCCCGCGCGCAAACCGGCGAGCAGCCGGCGGCGGAGCTCCCAGTCGACGGGCCGGCGGTTGTCGGGATCGACGAGCGAGAGGTCTTCGAGCTCGTCGCCGCGGTAGAGGTCCGGGACTCCGGGCGACGTCAGCTTCAGCAGGAGCTGCGCGTTCGCGAGCCGGCGCGCGACCACACGGACACGGTCGAGGAACGGGTCCCGCCCGATCGTCTCGGCGGCGCGCGCGGCGTAGTCGCACACCGCGCGCTCGTGCTCCACGTCGGGCGCCAGCCAGCTCGAGCCGACCTTCCCCTCACGGAGCGCCTTCTCCAGATACCCGTCGAGGCGCGCCCGCTCGATCGGGAGCGCGCCGACGAGCGTCTGGTAGACGAGCAGCTCCTCGCGCCCGTCCTCGAGCCCACCCAGCTCAGCGCGCCACGCCCGCACCCGCTCCGACCACTCCACCGGCAGCCACGTGAGCGCCACGATGCGCGACCGCACGTCCGGCGAGCGCTTCGTGTCGTGCGTGTAGGTCGTCAGCAGGCTCGACGGGAACCGCTCGGCCCGCTTCGCGTTCGCGTCGTGGAACTCCTCGACGCTGATCCCGAACCGATCGGGGTTCCCGCCCACCTCGTTCAGCGCCGCGAGGCGGAAGTGGCGGTAGAACGCGGTGTCCTCGACGCCCTTCGCCATCACCGCGGCCGTCGTCTGCTGGAACCGCACGACGAAGTCCTCGTGCCCCGGCTCGTGCCCGAGCAGGACGCGGCGCAGCTGCTCCGAGACGTTCGCGCGGGCGATCTCGGCGCGGTCGGCGTCGTCGACCACTCCGTCGTGCGGACGGATGTAGGTGCGGTAGACGTGAAACGACGCGAGCGCGAGCGGCAGGTTCTCGATCTCGTGCTCCTGATACAGCCGCCGCAGCTCCGGCTCGAAGATGTTGACCGCCACCTCGAGCTTCGACAACGACGCGATGTCGTCGAAGCGCCGCGAGTCGCCGGTCACCTCCTCGTACAACGACGTGAACGCGTCCTCAGCGTCACGGGCGACGCACACGGCCATCGCGTCGTTCAGGAACTCGTAGCCGGTCGTCCCCTCGACGGCCCAGTCCCGGAGCTGCTCGCCCGGCTCGAGGATCTTCTCCGCCCAGGCATGCTCGACCCCCGCCTCGCGCAGCCGCGCGAAGTAGCCGGCCGGATCGGCGAGGCCGTCGGGATGGTCGACCCGCACGCCGTCGACGAGCCCCGCGCGCGCGAGCTCGATCACCTTCGCGTGCGTCGCCCAGAACACCTCCCACTCCTCCTGCTTCACGCCGCCGAGCTCGCCGACGTCGAAGAAGCGCCGGTGGAAGCCGGTGCGCAGGTCGACGTCGAAGAACATCTCGCGCAGCCGCGGGTCGCGCCAGAACGGGCTCTCGTCGACCGCGGCCATGTGGTTCGGGACGATGTCGAGGATCACGCCGAGGCCGGAGCTCGCGAGCTTGCGGAACTCATCCTCGCCGCCGAGCGCGTCCGAGATGCGGCGCGGATCGGTGACGTCGTAGCCGTGCTGGGAGCCGGCACGCGCCTGCAGCGAGGGCGAGAGGTACAGGTGCGAGACGCCCAGGTCGCGCAGGTACGGGACGAGCTCGCGCGCCGGCGCGAAGCCGAGCTCCGGAGTGAGTTGCAGCCGGTAGGTCGCGCGGAGCTCGGGCCCGTCAGACACGCCGGAACAGCGCGAGCGACCGCGCCTCGACGACGACGTCGGCGCCGGGAACGAACCGGTCGCCGCCGCAGTTGCCGGTGGCGAGCTCGAGCGCCCAGTGCGTGCCGAAGCGCCGGGCCGGCAGCCGGAAGGTGATCTCCTCGAAGTGCGCGTTGAACAGGAGCAGGAACGAGTCGTCGCGCATCGGCTCGCCCCGTCGCGTCTCGGTCCCGAGCTCCTCGCCGTTCAGGAAGACGCCGATGGCGCGGCCCTCGGCGTTGTCCCAGTCACGGCGCGTCATGTGCCGGCCGTCGGGACGCATCCACCAGACGTCCGGCAGCCGCTCTCCCTTCCCTTCGAAGAACTGCGTGCGATGGAAGACCGGATGGCTGCGGCGCAACGCGATCAGCCGCTTCGTGAACGCGGCCAGCTCCGGATCGGTCGCGTCCCAGTCGAACCACGAGATCTCGTTGTCCTGGCACCACGCGTTGTTGTTCCCGTCCTGCGACCGACCCCATTCGTCGCCCCCGAGCAGCATCGGCACTCCCTGCGACAGCATCAGCGTCGCAAGGAAGTTGCGCTGCTGCCGCGCGCGCAGCGCGAGCACCGCCGGGTCGTCCGTCGGTCCCTCGGCGCCGCAGTTCCACGAGCGGTTGTCGTCGGTGCCGTCGTTGTTGTGCTCGCCGTTCGCCTCGTTGTGCTTCTCGTTGTACGAGACGAGGTCGCGCAGCGTGAAGCCGTCGTGGGCGGTGACGAAGTTGATCGACGCGAACGGGAGGCGCCCGTCGGTCTGGTACAGGTCGGCCGAGCCGCCGAACCGCGACGCGAAGTCGGCGACCGTGGCCTTGCCGCGCCAGAAGTCGCGCATCGTGTCCCGGTACATGCCGTTCCACTCGGACCACAGGATCGGAAAGTTGCCGACCTGGTAGCCGCCGGGCCCGACGTCCCACGGCTCCGCGATCAGCTTGACCTGCGAGAGCACGGGGTCCTGGTGGATGACGTCGAAGAACGCCGACAGGCGGTCGACGTCGTAGAACTCGCGCGCGAGCGCCGACGCGAGGTCGAAGCGAAAGCCGTCGACGTGGCACTCGCTGACGAAGTAGCGCAGCGAGTCCATGATCAGCCGCAGAACGCTCGGGTGCACCGGGTGGAGCGTGTTGCCGGTCCCCGTGTAGTCCATGTAGAAGCGCGGCGTCTCGGGCACCAGGCGGTAGTAGCTCTGGTTGTCGACGCCCTTGAAGCTGAGCATCGGCCCGAGGTGGTTCCCCTCGGCCGTGTGGTTGTAGACGACGTCGAGGATCACCTCGATGCCCGCGCGGTGCAGCGCCTTGACCATGCCCTTGAACTCGCGCACCTGTTCGCCGGTCGCCGAGTACAGCGAGTGCGGCGCGAGGAAGCCGATCGTCGAGTAGCCCCAGTAGTTCGTGAGCCCGCGATCCGCGAGAAACCCCTCGTCGATGATGTGGTGCACGGGCAGCAGCTCGACGGCGGTGACGCCGAGCGAGGTGAGGTAGTCGACCGCGTCCTCGCTCGCGAGGCCGCCGTAGGTGCCGCGCAGGTCTTCGCGGACGCCGTCGCGAAGCCGCGTGAATCCCTTCACGTGCAGCTCGTAGATGAGGGTCTCGTTCAGGGGCGTCCGGGGCCGGACGATCTCGTCGTCCTCCCAGTCGAAGGCCGGGTCGATCACGATGCACTTCGGCATCGCCGGGGCCGAGTCGGTCTCGTCGATCGTCAGGTCGGCGTCGTCGGCGTCGCCGTTTCGGACGTACGGCAGCGTGCTCGCCGCATGCCAGTCGACGGCGCCGTCGATCGCCTTCGCGTACGGGTCGATCAGCAGCTTGGCCGGATTGAAGCGCCTGCCGGATTCCGGGTCGTAGGCGCCGTGCACCCGGTAGCCGTAACGCTGGCCGGGCGCGACGCCGGGGAGGTAGCAGTGCCAGTTGAACGCCGTCCGCTCGCTGACCTCGATCCGCTCCTCCTCGCCGTCACCGTGGAACAGGCAGAGCTCGACCCGCTCCGCGTTCTCGGAGAACATGGAGAAGTTCGTGCCCTCGCCGTCCCAGCCGGGGCCGAGCGGGAACGGCTCGCCCGGCCACACCTCGCGGCTCATGCGCGTCCCTCGCCGGCGTCGGCTCCCGGGCGGCGGAGCCGCCCTCCGCCGACGCCTGACGTCGCTGCGTGTACGTCGCCTTCCGGGGCCGTATATCCATACTGTCCCCTCCGGCGCCGCACCCGCAGCGACGCCCGAGGAACCCGCAT
>JBOGZX010000292.1:0-7326 GCA_050697615.1 Gaiellaceae bacterium | reverse complement strand
GTCGGGGTCCGGCTCGTACCGCCGCTCCTCGGCCAGGAGCGCGTCGATGTGGTTCGTAGCTTCGGTCATCGCTCTCTCTCTCACTTTGGTCGGTGGGTCGATTGCGCGCAGTGGAGCGCCGCGGCCGGTGGCTGGCTAGCTCAACCGCTCCAACGCCCGCGGGTGGAGACTGGCCGTCGGCGGGCGGGGGCCCGGTGTCGCAGCAGTGGAAGCCATGACTTCCTCCTCGGTCGCGTCCCCGCTCTCGCCCCCTGGCGGACCGGGGCACTTTCTTGTCCGGGTTTCCATCGCGGTCCGTTGTAAAACCCGCTCCTGATCGGCGACGACGATCTCCCGATCAGTGACGGCGGGCGAAGCGCTCAGCCTCGCGGCGCGAAGCGCAGCCCTGCATGTCGACGATCTTGCCGTTACGGAGAGTGAGCACCTGAAAGCGCTCGTGCCGACGCCCGTCGGCCCCGAGCCACTGGGTCGAGCTGATGACCTTGTCGCCCTCCTTGATGAAGTCGGGCTGAACGTCGATCGGCGGATGACCGCGCTTTCTGATTTGGAAGGTCAAGACCTCACGGGCCTCGTCGGGGCCGCGTCAGGAAGGAGTCCGCTTCCACCACAAGCGACCGGCTGGGACGCCCCGCCATTCACAGTCGTCGCCGATCAGCGCAGCGAACGGCTCCGGATCACCCTGGTTCAGCGCCTCGGCGGCCGCGCGAAGCTCGTCGATCACCTTTCGAGTATGCCACCGCGATCGACTCGAGCCAGGCGAGATAGTCGCGTGCCGGGCGAGGCCCGACGGCGCACGAGATCGGGGCATCTTTTGCAGACCCCCGGCGTTGCTCACGTCAGACCCCGTCGGCCGCTGGTACTCCCGCGGGGCACCGTTCAGTAGATCGCCCACGGCTCCCCGCTCGGGCCGTAGCGAGGTCGCACGATGCCCAGCTTTGATCGAATGGACGGCGTGGCTCAGTCGGTCTGGGATCGGGCCGCCGGCTTGTACCGGCTGCAGGTGGCGTTGGAGCGGCCGGCCCTCGTGGAGGCGGTTGTCCTGGCGGCGCCGCGGCGGCTCGATCGGGTGCTCGATCTGGGAACGGGGACTGCTGCGATGCTCGGGCAGTTGGCGCGCGCTGCCGATCCACCGGAGCTCGCGGTCGGTGTCGACAGCTCGGCGGGGATGCTTGCGCGGGCGGTCGTGCTCCCGGAGCGTTGGCAGCTGCTGCGGGCGGACGCGCGTGAGCTTCCGTTCGAGGCCCGAAGCTTCGAGCTCGTAACGGCGGCATACGTGTTGCACCTGCTCCCGTCAGCCGACCGGCGAACGCTTCTCTCGGAGACCGCACGGGTCCTGGCGCCGAAGGGTCGCGTGGTCGTCGTGACGCCCGCGCCGGCTCGATCGCTGCTCGGGCGTGCGCTCTCGACGCCGCTCGGGTGGGCGGCGGGTCGTTCGTCCGGCGTGCTCGCCGGGTTCCGGCCCCTCGATCCGCGCGGCGATCTCGAGCTGGCGGGTTTTGTCGTTCGCGCGGTGCGCTACGTCGATCGGGGCTACCGCTCGTGGTGCGTCCTCGCTCAGCCGCGAGCGGGCTGATCTCGGCGCCACCAGAAGGCGCCGTAGCTCCACGGCCCCGTATGGGCGCCGACCGAGGGCCCGACCCGGTAGCGCAGCAGCTCGGCGATCTTCGCCTGTGCGAGCTGCTCGGCGAGGAGATCTGCCCATGCCTCCGTCTCGGCCGCGGCATGTCCGATCGCGACGCCGAGCGGGCCTTCCCGCGCGGCGATGTGCTCGGCCATCACGGCGACGGCGTCGTCGTCGCGGGCGGCGGCGGCGAGTCGGGTCGCGCTGCCGTCGGCGAACGAGAAGACGGGACGTTCGGGCGCCGCCGGAACGCGCCCTCCGGGCGCCCCGGCGGCGACGAAGACGTTTCCGAGCCGCGCACCCAGCCGGACCGCGCCGGCTGCCGCCTGGCCGACCGGCGCCCCCCGGGCGAGCGCCCGCGCCGCTTCGAGCACGCAGAGCCCGACGCCGAAGCTCGTCGTTCCGCTGTCGACCACCGTGACCGGCACCGGAGCCGCTTCGGCGGCCGTGCGCGCAGCCTGGACGGTGCCGGAGGCGCTGCCGCTGAGGTGCAGGGACAGGATCCGCCGTGCACCCGCGGCGGCTGCGTCCTCGTACGCCCGGAGGAAGCGGGCGGGATTCGGTTGCGAGGTCGTCGCGTGCGCTCCGGCCGCGAGCCGCTCGTAGAACCAGTCCGGGTCGAGGTCGACGCCCTCCTCGAACGAGTCCCCGTCGACCGACACGGGCACGGGCACGACCAGCGCCCCGACCGAGTCGGCGAGCTCGATGGAGAGCTGCGCGCTCGAGTCGGCGCAGAGGCCAACGGCGGCTGCGCTCACGGAGCGGGCGCCACCTCCGTGCGGCGGCGCTTGCGCACGGCAATCAGGCCGCGAGACGCGATCAGCCCGCTCGTCGCGGCGTTCGCGAGCGGCAATAGCGGCGACGGCGCCACGCCCCAGAGGTTCGGCAGCCGCCGGCGCCACCAGACCGCGCCGGCGGTCACCCACAGCCCCGACGAGACGGCGAGCGAGAGCGCGACCCGGTGCCGCCTCGGCGCCAGCTTGCCGACTGCGACGGCGACCGCGACGTCGAGCGGCATATAGGCGGGGAAGGTCGCGAGGCACTGGCCGACGCTCGTCGCCACTCCCATCCCGCCGCGAAAGCGCGCCGGCGCGGGATAGCAGTGGCCGGCGACCGCCGCCACACCCGCGACGTGCGCGCCGGCGTCGCCGGCCAGCGCGCGACCGAGACGGCAGGCGAGCGCGCCTTTTGCGATGTCCGCGCAGGTCACCGCGACGCCCGCACGCCTGCCGAGCAGACGAAACGCGTTCGCACCGCCCGGATTGCCGGTGCCGGCCGAGCGCAGGTCGATCTTGCCGCCGCTGACCGCGCGGGCCGCGAGCGCGGCCGACGGCACCACCCCGAGCAGGTACCCCGCGCCCGCCGCCGCGAGCAGTCTCCGCCGCATGCGCTCCACAACTGAACTCTTGCCGATCGACCACCGCTCGCGCCGGCTCCGCTGTGCGAGCATCGAGCACGTGGACGCGGACGTGATCGTGATCGGAGGCGGCACCGCCGGTCTGACCGCGGCGCTCGCCGCGCGCGTCGAGGGCGCCTCCGTGACGCTGATCGAGGCCGGGCCGCGGATCGGCGGCGACTGCACCTTCCGCGGCTGCGTCCCCTCGAAGGCGCTGATCGAGACCGCCCGACTCGCCCACGAGCTCGCGCGAGCGAGCGAGGACGGCATCATCTCCGAGGCGCCGCCACTCGACTTCGCCGCCGTGATGGCTCGCAAGGCGCGGATCGTCGAGCAGATCGCCGCCGACGAAAGCGACGAGCGCTTCACCCGCGCCGGAATCGAAGTCGTGCACGGCCGCGCCCGCTTCGTCGACGAGCACACGGTCGAGGCTGCCGGCCGCACCCTCCGCGGCACGCGCTTCGTGATCGCCACCGGCAGCCGACCCCGCATCCCGCCGATCTCCGGCCTCGACACCGTTCCCCACCTGACCAACGAGGACGTCTTCGAGCTCGAGCGGCTGCCGTCGCGGCTCGCCGTCCTCGGCGGCGGCCCGACCGGGCTCGAGCTCGCACAGGCGTTCCAGCGGCTCGGCTCCGCCGTCACCGTCCTCGAGAACGAGCAAAAGCTGCTCCGCCACGACGAGCCCGAAGCGGGCGAGCTCGTCGCGACCGTCCTCCGCGGCGAGGGCGTCGACCTGCGCCTCCAAGCCCGGGTCGTGCGCGTCGAGCGTCCTGCGGCCGAGACGATCCTCCACCTCGACGGGGGCGCGACCCTGGCCTGCGACGCGCTGCTCGTCGCCGCCGGACGCAGAGGCGCCCTCGAGGAGCTCGGCATCGAGCTCGCCCTCGAGGACGGATACGTCAAGGTGGACGATCGCTGTCGCACGAGCCGGCCGCACGTGTACGCCGCCGGCGACGTCAGCGGCGGCCTCCAGTTCACGCACGTCGCCGCGCACGAAGGCCAGGTAGCCGGCAGGAACGCCGCCGGCAGGCGCGCACGAAAACGTGAACGCGTCGTTCCCCGGGTCACCTTTCTCGACCCCGAGGTCGCCCACGTCGGCCTCACCGAAGCGCAGGCGCGCGAACGCCACCGCCGCGTCCAGGTGCTCGCGTTCCCGCTCTCGGACGCCGACCGCGCCCGCATCCTCGAACGCCCGGTCGGCTTCGTGAAGCTCGTCTCCGCCGCACGGCCGCTGCTGGGACGGCTCGGCGGCGGCGTGCTCGTCGGCGCCCAGGTCGTCGGCCCCCGCGCCGGCGAGCTGATCGACGAGTGCGCACTCGCAATGCAGACGCGCTGCTTCGCCGGCCGCCTCGCGCAGACGATCCACGCCTACCCGACGGCAAGCCTCGCCCTCCAGCAGACCGAGGCGCAACTCACCCCCGTCGGCCGCGCCCTCGCACCCGCCCCCGGCCCGGAGGCCTGAAGCGAATCTTCCCCCTCAGCGCGTGGTAACGGCCCGAGGTTTGCGCGCGGTCGAATATCGACCGGGCCGGCCGTCAGCCCGCAGGAGACCCAGCAACCTGCTGATCTCGATCAACGCCGCACGTCCTGTCTCCTGCACCGCCCGGATCGGCTCGAGGACGCCTGCCGGTTCCCTCTGGAAGATGTCCTCCGCAGCCCCGGCCTGC
This sequence comes from Gaiellaceae bacterium, assembly GCA_050697615.1. Lineage (GTDB taxonomy): Bacteria > Actinomycetota > Thermoleophilia > Gaiellales > Gaiellaceae > PALSA-600. The sequence continues at coordinate 2,639 of JBOGZX010000292.1, read as the reverse complement.
ACGACCATCACGCTGACGGAATGCGCGATCACGTCGTGCAGGTCTCGCGCGATCCGCCGCCGCTCCTCCGCGGCTGCCGCCGCACGTTCGGCCTCGCTCTGCTGTTCGAGCAGCCGTGTGCGTTCGGTGAGCTCGGTCGTCTGGCGGACGCGGCCGCGCATGCCGCGTCCAACCAGCCAGCCGGCGCACACGACGACGGTCGTAAAGGCGAAGTCGGAATGACCGTTGGTGGCGGCGCCGGCGGCAGGCGAGAGGAGATGCTTGGTCGTGAGGCCGAAGCGGCGTCCTGGGCGTGGACGTGCCCGAACCGGCCGACGCTCGGGACGAAGGCGAATGAGGAGGTTCTCGACGACGATGACCATGCCGAGCCTGCTGGTCGCGACCCGCGGCATCGCCTTCTCGACGACCGTTACCGACGAGCGGCGGTCGCCGTTAGGAGGCTATGGCCGCGTCGCCCGCCGAGGAGCTGCTTCGATCGGCGCAGGCAGGGAGACGGGCTCCCAGAGCCGGCCGGGTCCGGGCCCTGCCGCAGGGTGTCTTCGGCGACGCCGATTTGCTTTTGAGGCGGCAATGAGGTTCCGCTACCTCCTCGTCGACGAATCCTGGGCCTATGTCGGCTGGTTCGAGAGCGAGATCCCGGACTGGTCGGTCGGTCAGGAGGTCACGCTCGCGGACGGCCGCCTTGTGGCGATCACCGGGATCACGCTCAATCCGGATCCCGACGGCGCTCACGCCGCCACCTGGAACGTCGAGGCAGCCTGAACACCGTTCGCCGCGCGGTCAACGAACGGATCGAGGACTACAGCAACAGTTCGCCCTGTACGAGCGCGAGCCGCTACAGATCGTCTGTGAGTGCGACCGGCTGCAGTGCATGAACCGTCTGGCGGTCGACCTCGACACCTACGAGCGCGTCCGCTCCGACCCCGGCTGCTTTTTCGCCGTCCCCGGCCACGAGGACAACCAGGTCGAAGATCTCGTCGATCGCGGCAACGGCTATCTGATCGTCCGGAAACGCTCGGGCGCGCCACGCGAGCTCGCCGAAAAGACTGACCCACGCAGCTGACAAACGAGAGTACGGGGCCGAATACTCGGCCCCGTACGTGCCGTCTCAGTCGACCGTCTTCTGGTCGGGATCGATCTCGACGCCGTCGAACTCGACCTCGACGGGCTCGAGGTAGCGGCGGCCGTTTTCGTGGTCGTGGCGCATGAATCTCGGTGGCTCGACACGGATGCGGATGCGATACTCGCCGGCGCCGGCCACGCGCCAGTTGCGGCCATAGTGGTAGAGCCATGGATGCCAGAGGAACGGCTGCTGCTGCGGCTCCGACTCGGCGCCGTCGGGATCGATCAGCGTCACGGCCACTTCGAGGCCGGGGATGAAGCGGCCGTCGGCGCGGTCGCGGACGCAAACCTCGACGTGGCAGTTCTCGTCCCGAGGATTCTGCCAGCGGAGCTCGCCGTCCTGCCACTGCCACATCCCTTCTGCCTCCTCGACCGCGAGTCCGATTTCGTAGTCGCCCGCCTTCTGAGTCAGAACACCCGAGTCCGATTCCTCGTTCATCTCCTCGAGCGCTGCTTGCAGCGCCTCGCCTTGCCGGCGGGCAAGCTCCAGCTGATCGCGGCTCGATTCCTCGCTCGTCCGCATCGGTGGCTGCTGCGACATATGCCTTCTCCTCCGTTTCTCCCGCAACTGGATCGTCCGGAGTACGCGTTTACATCATGGCATGACGAAAAACATCAGTGCTCCAACCCCTCCCCGTCGTGTCGAGGACGAACTGCGGCGTGCGGCGGCGTTCTGGTCGCCGCTGCGTCGTTTCAGCTTCCGCGCCGATGAGGTCGCTGCCGGGACTGGTCTGACGCCCCAGCCCCGCGACGCCGCACGTTCTCGCGAGTTCGCGGCCGGAGCCGCAGAACCAGCCTGAGGATGGGCGGTTACCAGCAGGCACTTCGGTTCGCGCTCAGCCGGCAGGCGAACGCCTACGGATTCACGCTCGTCGTCTGGGGGACGGGCGCCCTCGCCACCTGGGAGCTGGGCAAGCCGGACCCGGCAGACGTCTTCGCCTTCGTCGGCGGCGTCCTCGTCTCGATCAGCCTGATCGTCGGCCTTGTGTTCGGAATCCGGCAGCCGTTCCGCGTCGACGAACCGCCGCGGCGGCCGTTCTCGGCCATGCACCTGCCCTCGGTCCCGGCCGCGATCGCAAGCGGCTGGGGCTTGACGCTGCTCGTGGACGGTGTCGCGGGTTTCTTCGTCTCGGGACTGGTTGCGGTCGCTCTCTACCAGCTGCTGCTCGCGCTCGAGGTCGCATTCGCGCTCGTGCCGCGCCGAACCAGCGATGAGGCTCGTACTCGAACGCGCTGACCAGGGAGGTGGCGGCGGGGCAGCGAAGTTGGCACACCTACATCTACTCCTCCTCGCAGGCGCGCCGCCGGCCTGGCGCCACTATCTCGCCCGGGTGATCCGACGCCTGACCCGACGCATCCTCTCCCGCAAGGCCACCCGCTCACCCGACACGGCAAACGGTGCCTGATGATCCACTAGTCAACGCCGCCCGAGACGCTGCGTACGCCGGAGCCGGCGGCGTCTTGTACATGTCGGATGCGGGATTCGAGGAACGCGCGGTCACGGCTCGAGCCCACCC
>JBOGZX010000291.1:0-1604 GCA_050697615.1 Gaiellaceae bacterium | reverse complement strand
CGGCCGAGCCGAGCAGCAGCAACAGGCGTGAGGTCGGCAGTGTGCGGAAGAGCTTCACGGGTCCATTCATCTCCTCGTGCGAACCGCGCTCGCCTGCCAGGACGAACGCGGACAGCGTAGCGCCCCGAGCCGTCTCGCCGGGATGTGGAACCGTCGGCGCGCCGTCTACGCGACGCGGACGAGGAGCGTGCGGTGGAGCGTTCGAGGGTCGATGCGGATGAGGTCGAAGCCGATCGCGACGCTCGAGGGCGGTGCGATGACGGTCGCGACCCACACGATCCGGCGGGTCGCGACCACCGCGTCGGCGATGCCGGGCACGCTGACGCTGCCGGTGCCCCGGCCGGTTTCGAGGTCGAACCGCCGCAGCACCGAATGCGAGCGAGCCGAATCGTCGAGCGCCCACAGTGCGCCCGCCCCTGCGGCGACGTCGTGCTGGAAGCCGCCCAGCTCGAGCCGCCCGGTGAGGAGCGTCCGCACCGCGCCGCTGCGCTCGTCGATTCGCAGCACCGACGTCGCTCGGGGGAGCCACACGGCGCCCGCGCCGGTCGCGACGTCGCCGAGCCGAGCCTGCAGCACGCGGTGGAGCCGTCCGCCCGCATCGATGTGCAGCAGCCGTGTGGAGGTGGAGATCCAGCAGCCGGTGCCGTCGGCGGCCATCCGCCCGGCGCCGGGAACCTTCCAGACGCCGTCGAGGCGGCCGTCGGGCCGGAAACGGGCGATCTCGGCGCCGCCCGCGCGCCCGATCAGCGCCCACACGCTACCGGCGCCCGCGGCGACGTACTGCACCGAGCCCGCCGGCGTCCGCCAGACGACTCGCACCTTCCCCGTGTGCAGGTCGATGCGGCTGAGCGTTCCCTCGACGAACCCGTTCTCGACGCCCGCGATCCAGGCGGCCCCGCTCGCGAGCGCGACGCTGAGCGGGTAGGGCGCTACGACGTTCGGCGCGGAGAGCGTTCGGCCCGTCGACGCGTCGAGCTCGCGGACGCCGGGCTCGCCGACGAACCAGACGTGCGACCCGTCGGCGGCGAGGTCGACGAAGTCGCCGCCCGCCAGCGCGGCTGGCGACGTCGCGAGGCTCGCGAGCAGGACCAGCAACACCGTGCGGGCTCGGATCGCGGCCATCGGGTGAAGTACGAGCCCGACGGCGCGGCGGGTCCCGGGGCCGCCGTCCCTGGGGTCTAGGCCGCGCGCGACTCGCGCTCGGGAACCGCGTCCTCCGCGTCCTCCGCGTCCTCCGCTTCCTCCGTCGCAACCGCCGCCGCGGACGCGGCCGGCGGTGCCGGCGACGACGAGGCGATCACGGCGGCCGATCCGACCGCCGCAGCGGCGAGCGTCGCCGCCGCCCAGCGGGGCCCGCGAAGCTCGCTGCCGAGGACGGCGTCCAGCGACCACTCGCCGGGGCCGACGTCGACGAGCGCGAGCAGCGCGGCGATCAGGACGGCGTTGAGCTCGTAGCCGCCGTTGCCGTTCCAGAGACCGTTCTTGAAGTGCACCTTGCGGATCGCCGTCAGCATCACGCTCGTCAACGTCGTCGCGGCCAGCGGCGTCGCGAGGCCGGCTGCCAGCAACGCGCCGCCGCCCACCTCTGCGGCGGAGCCGAGCAC
>JBOGZX010000290.1:0-7431 GCA_050697615.1 Gaiellaceae bacterium | reverse complement strand
GCCGTCGATCGTGCGCAGGAGAGCGGGCAGCGATGGCGAGACGACGTCGATCACGTTCATCCGGAGCGCTTCGGCCGCGGTGAGGTTCGACGCCTTGCGCACTGCGGCATCCGCCCACTGCGCGTTTCGCCCGTGTGTCTTCGCGAGCCCCCGAAGCGAGGCGGCCGCGTCGTTCACGACCTTGCGGCGGAGGTCGCTCGAGATGTTCGACCCGTCACCGTTGATCGGTGTCGACGAGCCGATGTTCGTGTCGGGCGCCATCGCGAGCACGTCGGCAGCCTCCGAGATCCACACTCCCGCGGACGCGGCCCGCGCGCCCTCGGGAGAGACGTAGACGAGCACCGGAACGCGCACCGACAGCTCTCGCTGCACGATCTTGCGCATCGAGTCCTGCAGGCCGCCGGGAGTGTCGAGCAGGATCACTGCCGCCTGGTAGTGGCCCGATGCCGCCTTGCCGAGCTGGTTGTCCAGCCAGTCCTGGGTGACGGGGTTCACGTCCTCCGAGAAGTGGATCGCCAGCACACGAGGCGCTGCCGAGGCCGCCGCGGGCAGCAGGAGGCTCAGCAGGATGAGGCCCGGAAGGACGAGCGCGGCGAGCAGACGTCTCATGGTGAAGGGATCGTATTCGCGAGAGGGTCGGCGACTTCCGGGGCGAAGCCGCATAGGGCACCGTAAGAGGCCCACCCGGATGCAGAAGCTCGCCGCCCTCGCCGCCCTCCTCGCGGCGCTCGCCGTCCCCACGCTCGCGCACGCGGGCGACGTCACGATGCGCGCCCGCGACGTACCCCTCGGGACGAGGACGCTCTCGGCCGCCGCCGAGCCGACGAGCTTCAACATGCTCGCCGCACACTGGATCGGGAGCGGCGCGGTGGAGTACCGCACGCGGGGGCTCCGGGGAGGCTGGCGCACCTGGCGTACGGCGGACTCCGACGACCGCTCGGGGTCGTGGCACGACGGCAACCTCGATTGGACGGGCGCTTCGTCCGGCGTCCAGTGGCGCACGCGCGGAAACGTGCGCCGGCTCCGTTCCTACGAAGTGTGGTCGAGGGTGACGGCCGCACCCGTGCGCGCCCTCGCGAATGCAGGGATGCCCGCGATGGTCACCCGTCAAGCCTGGCACGCCGACGAGGAGATCGTGCGCGCGAAGCCCCGCTTCGCACCCGCGATCAAGCTTGCGATCGTGCACCACACCGCGGGCTCGAACGACTACACGCGGGCGCAGGCGGCGGCGATCGTGCGCGGGATCGAGGTCTACCACGTGAAGGGCAACGGGTGGAACGACATCGGCTACAACTTTCTCGTCGACCGCTTCGGCACCGTCTACGAGGGTCGCGGCGGCGGCATCGACCGAAACGTGATCGGCGCCCACGCAGAGGGCTTCAACACGGGAACGGTCGGTGTCGCGCTCGTCGGCAACTACACGAGCGCGACCCCGCCGCCTGCGCAGCAGGCTGCCCTCGTGCACCTGCTCGCCTGGCGCCTCGACGTCGCGCACATCGACCCGCTCTCGACGGTCGTCTACACGTCGGGCGGCAACGCGAAGTTCCGCTCGGGAAAGCTCGTCACGCTGCGCGCGATCTCCGGCCACCGCGACACCGGGCCGAGCGAGTGCCCCGGGAACCGGGCGTACGCCCTGCTGCCCGCGGTCGCGAAGCGGGTCGCGGCGACGGGGCTGCCGAAGCTCTACTCGCCGGCGATCGTGGGCGCGCTCGGCGGTCCCGTCACCTTCCGGGCACGCCTCTCCTCCGCGCTCCCATGGACCGTCACCGTGAAGGACAGCCTCGGAGCCGTCGTCGCGAAGGGCGCCGGCAGGGGAACTCTCGTCTCGTGGACGTGGAGCCCGGCCGCGGCGGGCAAGGGAGCGTTCAACTGGACGATCGCCGCGCCCGGAATCCGCGTCGCGGCCGGCACGCTCGGCTCGGGCAAGGCGGCTCCCCCGCCGAAGCTGACGCTGACCGGCCTGGCCGGGTCCCCGGCCGTGATCGCCCCGGACGGCTCCGGGGGCGGCGGTGGGGCGACGGCGACGTTCACGCTCGACGCGCCCGCGCAGGTCACGGCGCAGGTGCTCGACGCATCGGGCGTGCAGCGGCTTCAGCTCCTCGACGAGCAGCGCGGCGCCGGCGAGAACACGCTGACCTGGGATGCCTCCGGGCTGCCCGACGGCCGCTACTCGCTCGCCGTCTCGGCCGTCTCGGGGACGAGGAGGGCGGCGGCGTCGATCCCCGTGTTCGTCGACCGTACGCTCACAGGCCTGCAGTCGTCCGTCTCGGCGATCTCACCGAACGGCGACGGCGTCGACGACAACGTCGCTTTCTCGTTCGTGCTCACGCAGGACGTGCCGCTGCGCTTCGAGATCGAGCAGGGAGGCGCCGTCGTCGCCACGCTGTTCCAGGGACAGCTCGGCCTCGGGCCCCACACGGTCTCCTGGGACGGCACGGCGGGCGGCGTGCTCCTGCCGGACGGCGCGTACACGGTCGCGGTGACGTTCACGGACGGGCTCGGGGAGGTCGAGCTGCAGCTGCCGCTCACGATCGACACCGTGGCGCCCGTGCTGGGCGTCCTCCAGCCCGGGACCCTGCGGTTCACGCTGAGCGAGCCGGCGACCGTGACGGTGGTGCTCGACCAGAAGACGCGGATCGTCAGGGACGAGCCGGCCGGCCCGTTCGTCGTGCCGTCCGCCGTCGCGTTCGCACAGTTCTCCGCGACCGCGCAGGACGCCGCGGGGAACGTCAGCGCTCCGGTGACGGGCTGAGCCAGGCGCCGTAGCCGTGCTCCAGCCGATCGAGCACGTCCACGAGGAGCTCGAGCCGACCGCGCGAGACAGAGCCCGAGCCCGGCCATGGAGCCTCGGTGACGTTGATCCCGAGCCCCAGCACGACCCTCGAGCCCGCCTCGGCGAGAATCCCGGCCACCTTCCGGTCGTCGACCAGGACGTCGTTCGGGTGCTTCACGACCGCTGCCGGCCCGATCGCTGCGGCGACGGCCCTTGCCGCGACCACCGTCAGCTCGGGCCATCGCGCGACCGGCTGCGGCGGATACAGCGCGACCGAGAACGTGAGCCCGGCGCCGGGGCTGTCGAACCAGACGCGTCCGAGCCTGCCTCTGCCCTCGGTCTGATGCTCGGCCAGCGCGACCGCGCCGTGCGCAGCGTCGTCCGGGAGCATCCGCTGGGTCGTCGGTGCTTCGCAGGCGTGGTGGTACTCGCGACCGAACGACCCGCGCAGGGCGGGAACGACGACATCGGCCGAGAGACGGCACACGAGCCTCTAGAGTAGTCGCCGCGCATGCAACCCCCCGCTCGCCGCTCCCGTCGAATCGTGTGTGACCTGCGGCCCGATCGCCCCCTGGACTACGAGCGGCTCTCGGACCCGATCCTCGTGCGCCGCGTCAAGGACGGGGACCAGGTTGCCCTCGCCGCCCTCTGCGACCGCCATTCCGCCCGCGTCCACGCGGTCGCGCTCCACATCCTTCGCGACCGGGAGGACGCGGGCGACGCCGCCCAGGAGTCGATGGTCAAGCTGGTGCGGAGGGTGAAGCAGTTCCGCGGCGAGTCGGAGTTCTCCACGTGGCTGCACCGGCTCGTCGTGAACACGTGCAAGGACGTCGCGCAGGCGCGCTTCACCGCGGCCCGCCGGACGGAGCCGCTGCTCGAGGACACCCGAGTCGCGTCCGACGGCGATCCGGCCCAGGCGCTCGCGGCCTCCGAGACGCGCCGCGAGCTCGGCGTGCGCCTGGCCGAGTTGCCCGAGGCGCAGGCCGTCGTGGTGGGGCTCAAGGACGCATTCGACGTCCCCTTCGACGAGATCTCGGCCGCGACCGGGCTGCCGGTCGGCACCGCCAAGTGCTACGCCCACCGTGGCCGCAGCACCCTCGCGGGCCGGCTGTCGGCATGACGCCTCTGCTGGACCGCGCGGCGATCGAGTCGATCCTGCCGCATCGCGACCCGATGCTGCTGATCGACGAGGTGCTGGAGCTCGTGCCGGGCACGCGAGTCGTCGCGCGCAAGACGGTCACCGAGGAAGACTGTGCCGGACACTTTCCGGGCAACCCGATCATGCCAGGCGTGAAGATGGTTGAGGCGCTCGCGCAGTGCGGCGCGGTCGCGGTCCTGTCGCAGGAGGAGAACCGCGGCAAGCTTGCGCTGTTCGCCGGTATCGATGACGTGCGCTTCAAGCGTGTCGTGCGTCCGGGCGAGACCTTGACCCTCGAGTGCGACGTCGAGGCGGTCCGCGGACCGGTCGGGCGCGGCAAGGCGCGCGCCACGGTCGACGGAAAGCTCGCCGTGCGCGGCACGCTCACCTTCGCGGTGGGGGACGAGCGGTGATCGCCCGTACGAGCGGCGCGCCCGTCTCGATCACGGGGCTCGGCTGCCACGTTCCCGAGCGCGTCCTGACGAACGGCGAGCTGTCGACGCTGGTCGACACCTCTGACGAGTGGATTCGCGACCGCACCGGCATCCGCGAGCGGCGGATCGCCGCCGACGACCAGGCCCTCACCGATGTGGCGCTGCCTGCGTGTCGCCGCGCGCTCGAGATGGCGGGCGCCGAGCCGTCGTCGATCGACCTGCTGATCGTCGCGACGGTCACACCCGACATGGCGTTCCCGTCCTCCTCCGCGCTGCTCGCCGACACGCTCGGGATGCCCGACGCGGCGGCCTACGACCTCTCCGCGGGCTGCACCGGCTTCGTCTATGCCGTCGTACAGGCGCACGCGATGCTGTCCGCAGGCGTCGCGCGTCGCGCGCTCGTCGCCGGCGGCGACGTGCTCTCCAAGATCCTCGACTGGCACGACCGGTCCACCTGCGTTCTGTTCGGTGACGGCGCCGGCGCGGTCGTGCTCGAGCGCGTCGCGGACGCGGGGTTCCTCGGCTTCGAGCTGGGCGCCGACGGCGCCGGCGGGGCGAACCTGTGGCTTCCCGGCAGCGGCTCGCGCCACTTCGAGGGCCCGGATCGATTCGTCAAGATGAACGGGCGCGAGGTCTTCAAGTTCGCGACGAGGGTGATGGTCAGCTCCGGCGTGGCGATCCTCGAGGAGTGCGGCCGAACGGTCGATGACGTCGACGTCTACGTTCCGCACCAGGCCAATGTCCGGATCATCGACCACGCTGTGAAGAAGCTCGGGATCGAGAAGGAGAAAACGGTCGTGAACGTTGACAAGTACGGCAACACCTCTTCGGGCTCGATTCCGCTCGCGCTCGCCGACGCCGCGGATAGCGGACGGCTGAAACCGGGCAAGCTGGTGCTGTTGACGGGCATGGGGGCCGGCCTCACCTGGGGCTCGGCTCTGATCCGATGGACTCACGAGACGACTGGAGCTCTGCGATGACGAAGATCGCGTTCATGTTCCCGGGGCAGGGCTCGTTCGCGGCCGGGATGGGGAAGGACGTCGCCGAGGCGGTGCCGGAGGCGATGGCGGTCTACGACGAGGGCTCGGAGGCGGCCGGACTCGACCTCAAGGAGCTCTGCTTCACGGGGCCCGTCGCGAACCTCGTGCACACGGAGGTGCAGCAGCCGGCGCTCGTCGCGACCTCCCTCGCCCTCGACGCCGCGCTCCGCGCGCGCGGGATCCACCCGGACTACGTCGTCGGGCACTCCGTCGGCGAGTTCGCGGCGCTCGGCTCGGCACGCTCGCTGTCTGCGCGCGACGCGGTGTCGGTCGTCCGTGAGCGCGGTCTTGCGATGGCGGCGGCGGCGAAGGAGCACCCGGGGTCGATGGCGGCGATCCTCGGTCTCGCCGACGACGCGGTCGAGGCGCTCTGCCGCAAGATCTCGAACGTGTGGCCCGCGAACTACAACTGCCCCGGGCAGCTCGTGATCTCGGGCGAGACCCCCTCGGTCGACGAGGCGTGTCTCGAGGCCGAGCGGGAAGGCGCCCGCCGCGCGGTGCGGCTGCGGGTCTCCGGCGCCTTCCACTCGCCGCTCGTCGCGCGTGCCGGGGACCGCCTGCGGCCCGCGATCGAGCGTGTCCACCTGGTCGAGGGCCGGGCGGCGTTCATGTCGACGGTCACGGCGAAGATCGAGGATGCGCACCGGTACCGCGAGCTCTTGATCGAGCAGCTGACGGCGCCGGTGCGCTTCACCCAGTCGGCCCGCGAGCTGATCAACCAGGGCGTGACGACGTTCGTGGAGGTCGGGCCCGGCAACGTGCTCGGCGGTTTACTGAAGAGGATCGACCGTTCCGTGCGCACCTTCTCCGTCAACGACCTCGAGTCGCTCGACGAGGTCACGGAGGCGCTTGGCTAGCGCACCCGCGTTCGCGTCGCTCGAGGGAAAGCGTGCGCTCGTGACGGGCGCATCGAGAGGCATCGGCCGCGCGATCGCCGAGGAGCTGGCGCGCGCCGGCGCCGAGGTCGTGGTCGCCTATCGCTCGGGGCACGAGGAGGCGGAGGAGCTGGCGGCCCGGATCGGCGGCAGGCCGGTCCAGGCCGACGTCTCGACGCCGGAGGATGCCAGGCGGCTCGTCGAGGAGGCGGGCGAGCTCGACGTGCTCGTCAACAATGCCGGCCTGACGCGGGACGGCCTGCTCGCGCGCATGTCGGACGACGACTGGCGGACGGTGATCGACACGAACCTCAGCTCGGTCTTCTACACCTGCCGGGCGGTGACGCGGCCGATGATGAAGCGGCGTGCCGGCTCGATCGTGAACGTCAGCTCGATCGTCGGCGTGCACGGAAACTGGGGCCAGGCCAACTACGCCGCGTCGAAGGCCGGCATCATCGGCTTCACGAAGTCGCTCGCCCGCGAGCTGGGCTCGCGCGGCATCCGGGCGAACGTCGTCGCCCCCGGATACGTGAAGACGAGGCTCACGGAGGTGCTCCCCGAGGACGCGACCGCCGCGATGGTCTCCAACACGCCTCTCGGCCGCGTCGCCGAGCCGCACGAGGTCGCGGGCGCGGTACGCTTCCTCGCCTCCGAGGCGGCCTCGTTCATCACGGGCGAGGTCCTGCTGGTCGACGGCGGACTGGGGATGTGAACGTGAGCAGGAGCGGCGACAGGCGTGTGGTGATCACGGGGCTCGGCATGGTCAGCCCCCTGGGCAACGACGTGCAAACGTCGTGGGCGTCGCTCGTCGCCGGCGAGTCCGGGGCGGCGGAGATCGCGGCCTTCGACCACACGGACTACAACGTGCACTTCGCCTGCGAGCTGAAGGAGTTCGACCCGACCGTGTGGATCGAGCGAAAGTCGGCGCGGCGCATGGACCGGTTCGCGCAGATGATCCTCGCGGCCGCGCGACAGGCGGAGGCGGACTCCGGAGCCGACGTGGCCGCCGAGCCCGACCGGTTCGGCGCGTCGATCGCAACCGGCATCGGCGGCCTGCACAGCTATCAGGAGTGCTACCACGTGCTCCTCACGCGCGGACCCGACCGCGTGAGCCCGTTCTCGATCCCGTCGATCATCCCGAACATGGGCGCCGGCTGGGTGTCGATCGAGC
>JBOGZX010000289.1:0-4614 GCA_050697615.1 Gaiellaceae bacterium | reverse complement strand
ACCGTGAGGCTCCGACGGTCACCGCCGAACGACGCCTACCTCGAGCGGTCGATCGTCGATCCGACGCCGAGATCGTCAAGGTTTCGCCCACAGCCGGAAGACGTCGAAGCGGTGAGCGCGCTCGGCGTCGCCCGCGCCGCCCGTGCGGACCGCGCCGGCGCGACCGGCTCGAGACCAGCGTCTCCCGCGTCGACCCCCAGCAGGTGGACGAGTTGGAGCGCGAGCTCGATCGGCTCGTCGCAGAGCGGCCGCTCCGCCCGGCCTTCGTCGTCCCTGGTGCGAACCCGTTCTCGGCCGCGCTCGACCTCGCTCGCGCGGTCCTACGCCGCGCGGAACGGCACGTCATCCTCGCCGCCCAGGATCACGAGGTAAGTCCGCAGGTGGTCGCCTCCCTGAACCGGCTCGGCGACCTCCTGTACGTGCTCGCGAGACGGACGGCCGGCGACGAGGAGCCCGTCAGCCACACCTGACGCGGGTCGCTACGCCTTCGCGCACGTCCAGCCGTCCGGCATGCGTCCGCTCTCGAGAAAGGCTCTGAGCTCCGCGCTCGCCGGGGCCTCGAGCACGCTGTCGGCGTGCGGGTAGAGGATCGGCTCCTCCTTGGAATTGTGCTTCTCGAGCTGCGCGAGCAGCCACTTGCACCCGCCCCGAAGTCCCGAGTCTGCCTCGTCTGCGGCGAGCTCGCGCTCGAGCGACTGCATCGTCTGCCACAGCTCGCCGTGCTCTCGCAGCATCACGAAGATCGGCGCCACGAAGCCGGCGTCGCGGAGCGGCGGGAACAGGTACTCCTCCTCGAGGAAGATGTGGCGCCGAAGCGCGGTCATGGCCTGCGTCAGGAGCTCGGGCTGCCCCTCGCCGGGGGCCGCCGCCAGATACGCCTCGATCGCCTGATCGATCTCGCGGTGCTCTCGCGCGAGCGCCGCGGCAAGGGTCTGGGCTTCGGACACCTGCGACATGCGGGACCTCCCGGTGATACAATTTACACCGCTAGTATAGGATAAAAGGAGGATGACGATGAGGATCGACTATCGCAAGGTCTTTCCGGACGCCCTCCAGGCGATGCTCGGCCTCGAGAAGGCTGTCCATGCGAGCGCGCTCGATCCGGAGCTGCTCGAGCTCGTGAGGATGCGCGCGTCGCAGCTGAACGGTTGCGCGTACTGCCTCGACATGCATTCGAAGGACGCGCGCGCCCGGGGCGAGAGCGAGCAGCGGCTGTACGTGCTCGCAGCCTGGCGGGAGGCGCCCTTCTACAGCGAGCGGGAGCGGGCGGCCCTCGCCTGGTGCGAGGCGCTGACGCTGCTGCCGCAGACCGGCGCCCCGGAAGATGTCTATACGGAGGTCGCGCGGGCGTTCGAGCCCGAGGAGATCGTGGCGCTGACGCTCGCGATCGTCGCGATCAACGGCTGGAACCGGTTCGCGGTCGGGCTGCGCAGCCCGGTCGGCGACTACGTCTCGCCGCACGCGCACGCGGGAGAGGAGGTGGCGCGATGAGAACGGACGGCAGTCTGGTCGGCGCCCACTGGGGGCCGGCCTCCGCGGTCCGGGCGCAATCGCGTCGGCGCCATCAGGACGAGGCTCGGGTAGGTACGCCGACCCGGCCGTGGGGATCGCGCCGTCTCCCGCGGACGCTGTTTTCGGACGGCCCGAGGCGGACGACGTTTCGCGAGTTGCTGCGACGCGCCGAGGGCGTGCCGATCCGATTTTCCGACGGCGGCGACGGCATCGTCGACGAGGTGATCTTCGGGCCGCTCGGCTTCGACTTCTGGCCGGTGGCGCTCGTCGTCGCGACCGCAGGCGGCAGGCGGCGCGTGTCGACCGCCGCGATCCGTCGCATCGACGTGCGCCAGCCGCGGCTCTTCGTGAGCGCGAGCTCACCCGGGCCGCTCGAACGCGGCGGCCGCGTCGGGAACGAGCGAGGTCGCCACGTGCAGCACCTCGATCGCGTCCAGCGCCGGCATGATCTCGCCCAGGAAAGGGTGCCGCCCCGCCGGCACCGGCAGCAGGCCGAGGCGGCTGGAGGCGGCCACTAGCTGCGGGCCGGGATGGGGCTCGTCGAAGCCGCCCGCGAGATCTCCGGCGACCGCCTGTGCCGCGAGCTCGAGCGCTTCGGGCGCCTGCGCTGAGGCCGCAAGCGCGCAGCGGAGGTCGTCGAGTCAGGCCCGAATCTCGCCGGCGCCACGATGCCGCGAGGGGTTCGGCACCGGAAACGCCGCCGCCAGCGAACCGACGGCGTCGTACAGCTCGCGCGGCCGGTCGCGCATCGGCGCGCCGGCTCAGCTCCGCGTCGGCACGGTCGCCGGAACATCCGGGCCGGCCCAGCGGGCCGGCGGATCGCTCGCGGGGAACGACCCACGCCCCCACTCGTCTACGACACCGTCCGCGGCGAGAGACGGATCGTCGTCGGCGAGCGCGAGCAGCCGTACCACCTGCTCGAGGAAGGTCCGGTCGCCGTCGTCGAAGGCGCCCGGCCGGTCGGAGTCGATGTCGATCTCTCCGACGACACGGCCGTCGCGCACGACCGGCACCACGATCTCGGAACGCGTCGACGGGAAACAGGCGAGGTAGCGCGAGTCAGCAGCGACGTCGTCCACGACCTCCGTCGCACCGCTCGCGGCGGCGGCGCCGCAGATGCCCTCACCGATCGGAATCCGGACGTGCGGGGTCGCCCGCGGGCCGCGCCATGGACCGAGGACGAGCTCGTCCCCCTCGACCCGGTAGAAGCCGACCCAGGAGTAGCGGTCGAGCCGCTCGTGCAGGAGGTCGACGGCCGCGGCCGCCCCGCCGTTCTCGCCGAGTGCGCGCGCGATCTCCTCGAGAACGTGCCGGTAGATGCCGCTCGCCGTCATGCGCCTCCTGTCGGCCGGGAAGGCGGCCCGCTTACTATCGTAGGGCGTTGCGCACCCGCGGTGAGAGGAGTGGCGCGGAGGATGGATCGTCGGCGTCGAGGCAGGTCTGCCGTCGCGGCTTCGGTCGCGGCGCTGGCGGCTGTGCTCGCGGCGCGGATACTCGTCGAGCGGGGCGGGGCCGCGCGGCTCGCCTCGTTCGCGATCAATCGTCTCCGCTACGGCGCTCGGAAGCCCGCACGGCCCGAGGAGAGCCGCCTGTACGCACGCGGCCGCCACCGCCTCGAGGCTCACCTGGTCCGCCGCGGCGACGGCGACGGCGACCGGATCGTGCTTGCGCTGCCCGTCGACGGCTCGGTGCATTCGGCCGTGTACTCGGTGGACGAGAGCCGGCCCTGGCGGGACTTCGAGCGGCAGTCGGGACTGCTCGGCGCGGCCTGGGGCCCCTGCCGCGATGCAAGCGCCGGGCTGTGACGCACGGTGCCCGAGCTTCCGGAAGTGGAGACGATCCGCCGCGGACTGGCGGCGACGGTGCTCGGCCGGCGGGTCGAGTCGGTCGAGATTCTGTGGCCCGGCTCGATCACCGCGCCGGGTGACCGGATCGAGCGATGCGCCGTCGGGCGCCGGGTGGACGCGATCGGCCGGCGAGGCAAGCTGCTGCTCGTCGACCTCGACGGCGGATTGCACCTGCTCGTGCACCCGATGATGACCGGGCAGCTCGTCGTCGTCGAGGGAGAGAACACGCTCTTCGCAGGCGGGCACCCGTCGCGCAGCATGCTCGAGCCGATGCCGAACGGCACGACTCGGGTCGTGTTCCGGCTCGACGGCGGCCGCACCCTCTACTTCAACGACGGCCGTAAGTTCGGCCGCATGCGGATCGTCGACGACGCCGGGCTCGCAGGCGACCCGTTCCTCGTCCGGCTCGGCCCCGAGCCGCTCGGCGACGCGTTCCCGCTCGCCGGATTCCGCGCACAACTCGCCCGGCATGCGAGGGCGCCGATCAAAGCGGTGTTGCTCGACCAGACGGTCGTCGCCGGGATCGGCAACATCTACGCCGACGAGTCGCTCCACCTCGCGCGCGTCCACCCACGCCGGCCGGCCGGCGGCCTGACCGCGGCCGAGTCGCGCCGCCTCCACGACGCCGTCCGGACGACCCTTGCGCTCGCCGTCGAGCACGGCGGCACGAGCTTCGCGGACTATGTGAACGCGGCCCGCGGACGCAACAGCTACCTCGCACATGCGCGCGTCTTCCGGCGCCAGGGGCTGCCTTGCCAGGTTTGCGGCACCACGATCGAGCGGATCCGGGTCGCGGGCCGCGGCACGAACGTCTGCCCACACTGCCAGCCCTACCGCTGAGCCAGGGCAACCACCGGCCGGCACCGATCAGGGCGCGGCCCTCGCCGACCTCGGCGAGCAGCCGCGGGAAGCGGAGGTTGGTCTCCTCGTGCAGGTGCTGGTGCAGGTCGAGCTCGAACGCCTCGAGCGCTTCCATCACGCTGCGGTGCGTGCCGCAGTACGCACGATCGGTGCCGTCGCAGAAGCTCCACTTGTCTCACCCGAGCGTGACCGGGTCGTCTACCTCCGCGACCTGGTCGAAGAAGCGCACGTGCTCGAGGCCGGACGATACGGCGCGTGGCCCGCGAGTGGTTTGATTTCGGCCATGGCGAGAGCAGACTGCGACAGGGGAAGGCGATCGTGCTGGACGCGTGCCTGCGGCTGAAGCCGGTCGACCCGCGCGTCCTGCGGCAGCGGGTGCGGGCGAACCTCGACC
>JBOGZX010000288.1:0-2658 GCA_050697615.1 Gaiellaceae bacterium | reverse complement strand
AAGAACCAGATGTAGAGCCAGCTCGCCCCGCCGACGAGCGGGTTCAGCGAGAGGCGCATGACAGCGAGGACGACACCGCCGACGATCCCGATCGCCATCGCGAGCGCCGTCAGCTCGATCGTGACGACGAGGCCGTCGAGGATCCGCCGCGAGAGGAAGTACTGGCCGACGATTCCCCAGCCGAACCGCGGGTTGGTGGCGGCGGAGTCGGCGAGCGCCGCCGCCACGACCAGCAGGATCGCGGCTACGAGCCAGCGGCCCGGGTGTCGGACGGGAACGGCCTTGACCCGGGTCGCCGGCGCCGCCGGCGTAGTCGGCGTAGTCGGCGGCGCCAGGTCAGACTGGTCGGCCGAGGTCACGTCCCCGCTGCCGCTAGGAGACCGCGGCGTTGATCTTCGGGCTGTGGATCGCCCCCTCCTGGATACCCCACTTCTTCAGGATCTTCGTGTAGGTCCCGTTCTTCATCAGCGTCTTCACCGCCGACAGGATCGGCTTTGCGAGCCCGCTCTTCTTCGGAACCGCGATCCCGTAGGGAGCGGTCCCGTACGGCTTCCCCATCAGCCGGAACTGGCCGCGCGACTGCTTGACCTGGTATGCGGCCACCGGCGAGTCGGCCATCGCGACCTGCACCCGACCGCTCGAGAGCGCCAGGTTGACGCCGTTCTGGTCGGGGAAGACCGAGACCTTCACGCTCGACTTGCCGGTCTTCTTGCACTTCGCGTTCTGGGCGGTCGCGTCGTCCTGCTGCGTCGTGCCTTTCTCGACGCCGACCGTGTGCCCGCAGAGAGCGCCGAGGGTGCCGACCGTCGGACCGCCCTTCTTGCCGTAGAACGAGGTGCCGGCCGAGAAGTACGTGACGAAGTCGACGACCTTCTCGCGCGCCTTCGTGTCGGTGAAGGAGGACATGCCGAGGTCGTACTTGCCCGACTGCAGGCCCGGAATGATGCTGTCGAAGGTCGCGTTCACGACCGTCACCTTCACGTGCAGGACCTTGCCGATCGCCTTCGCGAGGTCGGCGTCCATGCCCACGACGGTGTGGCCGTTCGAGGCGATGAACTCGTTCGGCGCGTAGGTGGCGTCGGCTGCGATCTTCAGCCCGTGCTTGTACTTCGGCGGAACCGTTGCGGCGGCCCCCGCGGCAGCGACCACGAGGCCTGCGACTGCGAGCACCGCCAGGCTCGCGATGAAACGCCCTCTCCTGAGACTCATGGGATCCTCCTCATCGTGACGCAAACGTGGTCAGTGGCACGGCACACGGTCACGGGCCGCGCCGCCAGGCCTTCCATCGATCATATGGCTACGCGCACGAAGTGCCGCTGAACAGCATTAAGCGGCGGCTAAGGGAATCGGCACGAGTCGCGCACGAACGCCAGCCCTTTTCCGATCTGGCGGGCGGAGTTGGGACGGTCTAGGACGCTATTCGGCATGCCGCCAGCTCGACGAGAGCAGGGAGACGGGGAAGGTGCGTCCGGGCATCGATCGAGACCCGCGTCGTCTGGAGGGCAAACACGACGGCGACCCACGTGGTTGACAGCCGCTCGGGCGAGCGAGAGGCTTCCGGACATGCTGCGCTGGCCGATCTCGGGGTTCGTGCCGCAGGATCGGCTTGCCGCACTCGCGGCTGGTGCCACGCTCCCCTCGCGGGCGCAGGGAGCGGCGCTGCTGGCCGACATCGTCGGCTTCACGCCGCTCACCAACGGGCTCGTCGACGCGCTCGGCGAGGAGCGCGGCGCCGAGGAGGTCGCGCTCGCACTCGACGGCGTGTTTGCGGCGCTGGTCGAGCCGGTGGAAGAGCTGGACGGTAGCGTCGTTGCCTTTGCAGGCGACGCATTGATCTGCTGGTTCGAGGGAGATGACGGCCTCGCGGCGATCGCGGCGGCACTCGGAATGCGCCAGGCACTCGAGGAGTTCCGCCCCGGCAGCGGCGTGGCCGGCGTCGCGGTTCCGCGTCTGGGCGTCCGCGTCGCCGTCGCAGCCGGGGAGGCTTCGCGTCTGCTGCTCGGGGATCCGACCGTCCAGGTCATGGAGGCGCTCGCGGGAGCACCGGTCGACGCCCTCGCAGCCGCAGGGCACGTCGCACGGCCGGGCGAAGTCGTCGTCGACGAGCGGACAGCGGAGGCGCTTGCGGATCTGGTCGAGCTGGCCGGCTGGAGAGTCGCCGGTGGAGGTCGCCCGTGCGCCGTCGTCTCGCGGCTTCTCGTCGCGCCGCCGGCCTCGAGCGCAGCGGAGGTCGAGGGCGTCCCGCTCGACGAGCTCGCGCCGTGGGTGCCGCGCGTCGTCTTCGAGCGCCTCAGCGGCAACGAGGAGGAACTTCTGCCGGGCATCCGTCCCGCGGTTGCGCTCTTCCTGGCCGTCGACGGCTTCGACCTGGCGACGACGGCCGACGGCGCAGGTCGGCTCAGCAGGTACGTCGCGCACGTCCAGTCGGTGCTGACGCGCTACGGCGGGGTGCTCGTCGACGTCACGACTGGCGACAGCGACAAGGGCGTCTACCTCTTCGGCGCGTTCGGCGTCCCGGTTGCACACGGCGATGACCTGCTCAGGTCGGTCTCGGTCGCAGAGGAGCTGAAGCGGCCGTGGAACGACAGCGGCGCGGAGGGCGTCCGCATCGGCCTCGCCGCCGTGGCCGTGTACGCGGGCGTCTACGGTGCGCCGAGC
>JBOGZX010000287.1:0-3521 GCA_050697615.1 Gaiellaceae bacterium | reverse complement strand
GGCAGGCGACCATGCCGGGCGCGCCGTGACACCACTGCACGCGGATCGCTCCGTCGGGCGCGACCAGATTGGCGTCGTCGAGCGGCGGCCAGTTCGCGAGTCCGTCCTCCTCGATCGCGAAGCGCTTGAAGACCTCGCCGGCGCGACGGTGCAGCTCGCCGTCCGGCCGGTGCACGAGCGCCGCGACGCATCCTGCGAAGCCGTGCGCGGGGCCGAGATAGCGGCTCGCGCCGCCGTAGATCTCCTGCGTCCACAGACCGGACTCCTCCCACGCACCGCGGAGCCGCTCGGCGCTTTCCCGCCACAGCCCTGGCCGCTCGATCCCGCGCGCGGCGAGCATCGTCCCGGGGCTTCCCCACATGAACTCGCGGTGCGGACCATCGGCGTTCGCGGCGACGAGCTCTGCGATGCGGTCTGCGACCGCGGACGACGGCGCCAGCCGGTGCAGTGTGAGCAGAATCCCCGTCTCCCCCATCCACAGGCTCGGTGGATGAGCCCATTCCTCGAACTCCGGGGCCGCGCGGTAGGCCTCGATCGCCTGCTCGAGCGCCGGGACGTAATCCCGGACGCCGCCGACGAGCCCGCGCTGCGCAAGCAGGTCGAGCGCGTACACGACGCCTGCCGAGCCGAGGTAGACCGTGGCGTACGGGCCGTCCCCGTCCTCGACGTCGCGAGGGTGCATCGGCCACCTCAGCGACACGGCGTCGAAAGCCGTCGCGCAGTCGGCCGCGATCTCGCGGATCGCTGCGAGGGCGGCGTCGCGATTCCAGACACGCGCCACGAGCGGCTCGTGCGACTTCGGTGAATAGAGCATGGAGCGGGCGATCATCGCAGCCCCGGCGGCCGTACCGACGGTCTAGGCTCGTCAAGATGAGGCGCGCGCTCGTTCTCGGCGGCACCGGCGCCGTCGGCCGTGCGGTCGCGTCCCGGCTCGCGCGCGCCGGCTGGCGCGTCGAGGTGACCGGCCGCGACGCCACGAAGATGCCCGACGATCTCGTCTCGGCCGGCGTCTCGTTCACACGTGCGGACAGGCGCGACACCGCGGCCGTCGCCGCCGCGTTCGGCGCCGGCGCGGATCTGCTCGTCGACTGTGTCTGCTACACGGCCGACGACGCACGGCGGCTGCTGCCCCTCGTGCGCAGCGCGACGTCGACCGTGATGATCTCCAGCAAGGCCGTCTATGTCGATGCCGCGGGCAACCACTCGAACTCCGACGTGGCGCCCCGGTTCGACGGCCCGATCCGCGAGACGCAGTCGACGATCGCGCCGAACGACATCGACTACCGGTCGCGCGAGGGCTACGGCGCGAACAAGGTTGCCGCCGAGCAGGTGCTGCTCGAGAGCGGGCTCCCGGTCTCGGTGCTGCGCCCATCGAAGATCCACGGACGCGGCGCGGGCCGGCCGCGGGAGTGGATCTTCGTGAAGCGTGTACTGGACCGGCGGCCCATGGTGTTCCTCGCGCATCGGGGCCGGGGCGTCGACCACACGACCGCGGCGGCGAACCTCGCCGCGCTCGTCGAGGTGGTCGCCGAGAAGGCCGGCGCGCGTGTGCTGAACAGCGCCGACCCCGACTCCCCGGACGGGCTGCAGATCGCCCGCACGATCGCGCGTCTGCTCGATCACGAGTGGCAAGAGGTGTTGCTCGACGGCGACGCCGTCGGCAATGTGGGGCGGTACCCGTGGGACGCCGCTCACCCGATCGTGCTCGACACGTCCGCGGCGCTCGCACTCGGTTACTCGCCTGTCGGCGACTACGCCGCGACGGTCGCCGGCGAGGTCGACTGGCTCGTCACCGCGCCGCGCGGCGACGACCCGTTTTTCGCGGCGCTGTTCGACTACGCCGCCGAGGATCGTTTCTGGCGCGCCGAGCCTCAAGGCGCGGGCCGCTCCCGCCGATAATCGATGGCGATGGCGGGGTCGTTCATTCGCAAGGCGTTCGTCGTGTCCGTCGCCGCGGCTTTGGCCGCGCTCTGCTTCGCGTCGGCGGCGGCCGCCGACAAGGAGCGGATCCACCTCACGGCTGCCGGAAAGACTGCCGCGCGCGCGGCCGTGCTGCAGCGCGCCGACCTCGGGGGCGCCACCGGCTGGACGGGTCGAGCGACGAAGCCCGATCTCTCCTCGACGCCTGCGTGCCCCGGCTTCGACCCGAAGCAGTCCGACCTCGTGCTGATCGGCGCCGCGGAGACGGTGTGGAAGCACGCAGGGATCGAATTCGACAGCGAGGCCCAGGTGCTCCAGACGCCGAAGATGGTCCACCTCGACTGGCAGCGGACTGTTCTTGCCCCGCCGGTGGCGACCTGTCTCCGGGCGGGCCTGGTGAAGCAGTTGCCCGCCTCCGAGCGGCTCGTCTCCTTCAAGCGGCTCGCCTTCCCGCGCGTCGCCACCTACACCCGCGCATACCGGGCGCTCCTCGACGTGAAGACGGCTTCGTCGACCGTCCGGGTGATGGCCGACACGGCGGTCTTCGGCCGCGGCCGCACCGAGCTCACGCTCACGACGATCGCCCAGCTCGCCGCCGAGCCGGCCGTCGCCGCGGCGGAGGTCAGGCTCGCCCGCGTGCTCGTCTCCCGCGCGAGCTGAAACGCGATTCCACGCACGGAGGGCGCCCGTCGGCGCCCTCCGTGACTCGGCCTCGGTCGGGCGCGCCTCAGTGCCGCTTGCCGATCGACGTGAGCGTGTTCTGGTTGCCGGCGAGCGAGCAGTGGATCTCCACGCGGTCGCCGACCTTGAACTTCGCCGTCCTCGCCGACTTGTCGCTCGGGATCGCGCAGGACAGGCCCGCGACCGTGATCGAGCTGGACGAGAGCGCCGAGATGCTTCCGTGGGCCTGGCTCTTCTCCGGCTTCGGGTGCGACGGAGCGCACTTGCCCGTGACGAGCTCGACCGCCGATCCGCCCGCCGTGCCGCCGCCGAGCTTGCCGGACGTGAATCCGGTCGACTCGGAGAAGGCCGCGGAGAGATTCGCGACCAGCCGCGCACGCGGCGTGCGCGCCTGCCCCACGGCGAGTCCCGCGATGTTGCCGTGGTCGTAGACCGCCGTGAACGTCGCCGTCGTGTCGCGTCCCGCTGAGTTGACCCGCAGCGCGCCGGCCACGGTGCCGACGCCGGCGGTCGTGTTGATCACGCTCCGCGTGCGGAAGGTGACCGGTCCGGTGAGGTCGGGGTCGCCCGACGCAGAACCGGTGTAGCGGCCGGTCGTGAGGTCGATCGTGTTGCCGTCAGTCGTCGTGCATGTCTTCGTCGACGTGCTCGCGGCGGTCGCGGTGAACGTCCCCGCCACCGCCCTTGCACTCTTCGCGCCGTCGATCCCGCGTGCAACCGCGAATCCGGCCGTGGCCAGCGCGATCACGACGGATGCGGCGAATACCAGCTTGCGCATCGGCTCCTCCAGTTCGAGTCGTCTCCATCCGGACGATCGTCGAGCACCGCGTGCCCGGTGCAAGACGCACGTAAGGAGCAGGTAATTTCGCGCAGGCTGCGGGCTTTACGCGACGCGCCCGAAGCGCTCGGCGGACCGTGCC
>JBOGZX010000286.1:0-5035 GCA_050697615.1 Gaiellaceae bacterium | reverse complement strand
ACGAGTGGGCGCTCGAGGGCCGGCTCGAGGTGACGGCGATCTCCGCCGGCGCCTACCCCTCGGTGGCGGAGACGTACGCACTGCTCCCGCACGGGGCGTCGTTCGGCGAGGGGTACGGGCCGATCGTGGTCGCGCGCGAGGCGTTCACGGTCGACGACCTGCGCGTGCTCGAGATCGTCACGCCCGGCCCGCTCACGACGGCCGCGCGCGTTCTGCGGCTCGCGCTCGGGGACGGCTTGCGGACGCGCGACCTGCCGTTCGATCTCGTACTCGACGAGGTGGTCTCCGGGCGCGCGCCCGCGGGGCTCCTGATCCACGAGGGTCAGCTGACCTACGCCGCGGCGGGGCTGCACAAGATCCTCGACCTCGGTGCGTGGTGGCAGGAGGAGAAGGGCCTGCCGCTGCCGCTCGGGCTCGTCGCCGCGCGGCGCGATCTCGACCGGCTCCAGGACGTGTCCGAGGTGCTGCGCGACGCGATCGACGCCGGCCTCGCGAACCGCGACGAGGCGATGCGCTACGCCATGGCCTTCGGCCGCGGCATCGACGCCGGCACAGCCGACGAGTTCGTCGCCATGTACGTGAACGACCTCACGCTCGACATGGGCGACCGCGGCCGTCGCGCCGTCGCCGAGCTGCTCGGCGAGCTCCCGGACTTCGTCGAGTGAAGGCGGTCGTCCTCTCCGCGGTGCGGACGCCGGTGGGGCGGTACGGCGGCGGCCTCTCGGGTGTCCGGCCCGACGACCTCGCCGCACTCGCGGTGCGCGCAGCGGTCGACCGCGCGGGCGTGCCGGAGGAGCAGATCGAGGACGTCTGGCTCGGCTGTGCGAACCAGGCGGGCGAGGACAACCGCAACGTCGCGCGGATGGCGGCCCTGCTCGCCGGGCTGCCCGAGTCGGTCGCCGGCGTCACCGTCAACCGCCTGTGCGCCTCCGGCCTTGCCGCGATCGTCGGCGCCTGCCACGCGGTGATCGCGGGCGACGGCGACCTCTTCGTCGCCGGCGGTGTCGAGTCGATGTCGCGGGCGCCGCTCGTCACCGGCAAGCCCGAGAAGGCGTTCGCGCGCGGCGACCGGACGATCTACGACACCACCCTCGGCTGGCGCTTTCCGAACCCGCGCATGCAGGAGAAGTTCCCGCTCGAGGCGATGGGCGAGACCGGCGAGAACGTCGCCGAGCGCTGGGACGTCTCCCGCGTCGACCAGGACGCCTTCGCGCTCCGCTCGCAGCGGCGGTGGGCCGCGGCGGCCGACGCGGGCCGCTTCGACGAGGAGCTCGTTCCCGTCGGCGACGTCGCGCGCGACGAGCACCCGCGCCCCGACACGTCGGCCGAGAAGCTCGCGTCGCTGAAGCCCGCCTTCCGGCAGGGAGGGTCGGTGACGGCCGGCAACTCGTCGGGACTCAACGACGGCGCCGCCGCCGTCGTCGTCGCGTCGGAGGAGAAGGCGCGCGAGCTCGGCCTCGAGCCGCTCGGGAGCTTCGTGGGCTCGGCGGTCGCGGGCGTCGACCCGCGGGTGATGGGGATCGGCCCGATTCCGGCCGTGCGGAAGCTGCTCGACCGCACCGGCATCGCCGTGAGCGAGCTCGACCTCGTCGAGCTCAACGAGGCGTTCGCGTCGCAGTCGCTTGCGGTCGTGCGCGAGCTCGGGCTCGACCAGGAGAAGGTGAACGTCAACGGCGGCGCGATCGCGATCGGGCACCCGCTCGGGATGAGCGGCGCACGCCTGACGGTGACGCTCCTGCACGAGCTGTGCCGGCGCGGCGGCCGCTACGGCGTCGCCACCATGTGCGTCGGCGTCGGCCAGGGGCAGGCGGCCCTCTTCGAGCGGACGACATGACGGCTGCGGAGCGATACCTCGTCCTCGGCCTGCGCCTCGGCAAGCACGTCGACGGGCTCGTCGACGCCTACTACGGCCCCACCGAGCTGCAGGAACAGGTCGACGCCGAGGAGCGCGTCGACGCGGCCCAGCTCGCAGCCGACGCCGACGCGCTCGCCGGCGGGCTGTCCGACGGCTGGCTGCGCGACCAGGTGCGCGGCTGCGCGACCTACGCGCACGTGCTCGCGGGCGACGACGTCTCCTACGTCGACGAGGTCGAGGGCTGCTACGGCGTGCGCCCGACCCCGACCCCGACGAGTATCTACGAGGCGGTGCACGCGCGTCTCGACGAGCTGCTGCCGCCCGGCGGATCGCTCTACGACCGGCGGCAGGCCTGGCGCACCCGCCACCTCGTGGACGGCGAGCTCGCGGTGCGGGCGCTCGGCGACCTGCTGCCCGTGTTGCGGGAGCGCACGCTCGAGATCGTCGAGCTGCCGGAGGGCGAGCAGGTGGAGCTCGAGCCGGTCGACGGCGAGCCCTGGTGGGCGTTCAACTACTACCTCGGCGACCTGCACAGCCGCGTCGTCCTGAACGTCGACGTGCCGACGACCGGTCACGACCTGATCCACCTCGCGGCCCACGAGGTCTACCCGGGCCACCACACCGAGCACGCGGTCAAGGAGCAGCTGCTGATGCGAGCTCGCGGCGCCGTCGAGGAGGGGATCCAGCTCGTGCCGACGCCGCAGGCCGTGCTGAGCGAGGGGATCGCCGAGACGGCGGCCGACATCGCGCTCGACGCCGGGGGACGCGCGGCCGCCTACGACGTACTGCGCAGGCACGGCCTCGAGCTCGACCCCGACCTCACGGAGCAGATCTCGAAGGCGCTCGAGCCGCTCCGGACGGCCGCGCTCGACGCGGCGTTGATGATCCACTCCGACGGCGCCTCGCACGCGGAGGCGCAGGCGCACGTCGAGCGCTGGAGCCTCGTGCCGCCGGAGCAGGCCGCGCACAGCGTGCAGTTCGCCACCGACCCGACGTGGCGCGCCTACGTCGCCACCTACTCCACCGGCCGCGACCTCTGCCGCGCGTATGTCGGCGGCGACCGGGGACGCTTCCGCCGGCTGCTCACGGAGCACGTCCGGCTGGCCGAACTGGTCAAGTAGATTTCGGCCGATGGCGGTCGCCACCGAGCACGGGCTCTTCATCGACGGCGCGGCGGTCGAGGCCGCGTCGGGCGAGCTGCGGGGGCTGCGCGAGCCCGCGACCGGCGAGCTGCTCGGGCAGGCCGCGATGGCCGGCGAGGCCGACGTCGATCGCGCGGTCGCCGCGGCGCGCGCGGCGCTCGACGGCGCCTGGGGGAAGACGCCCGGCACCGAGCGGTCGCGGCTGCTGCACGCGCTCGCGGACGCGATCGTCGCGAGTCGCAAGGAGCTCGCGGAGCTCGAGGCGCGGAACGTCGGCAAGGCGATCTCGTCCGTCAAGGCCGAGGTCGCCGGTGCGTCGGAGAACTTCCGCTACTACGCCTCCGCGATCGCCTCGATCGCGGGCCGCTCGGCTCCCGTAGGCGGCTCGCTGCTCTTCTACTCGCAGAAGGAGCCGGTGGGCGTCGCCGCCCAGATCGTGCCGTGGAACTACCCGCTGATGATGGCCACCTGGAAGCTGGCGCCCGCTCTGGCCGCCGGCTGCGCGGTCGTGCTCAAACCCGATCCGCAGACGCCCTTGAGCGTGCTGCGCGTCGCGGAGCTCGCGGCCGAGGTCGGCTTCCCGCCCGGGGCGATCAACATCGTCCCCGGCGACGGCCCCACGACCGGCTCGTACCTCGTGCGGCATCCGGGGGTCGACAAGGTCGCGTTCACCGGCTCGACGCGGACGGGCGGCGAGATCATGCGGCTCTGCTCCGACCCGATCAAGCGGCTGACGCTCGAGCTCGGCGGCAAGAGCCCGAACCTGCTCTTCGCCGACGCCGATCTGGCCGACGCGGTGCCGGCGAGCGTCTGGGCGATCTACGCCTCGGCCGGCCAGTCGTGCGAGGCGCGCTCGCGGCTGCTCGTCGAAGCGTCGCTGTACGACGACGTCGTCGCGCGGGTGACCGAGCTGGCGCAGAAGGTAAGGGTCGGCGACCCGCTCGACGCCGAGACGCAGATGGGGTCGCTGATCTCCGTCTCGCATCGCGACAAGGTGCACGGGTTCGTCCAGGGCGCGCTCGAGGAGGGGGCGGAGGTCACCACCGGCGGTGCCGTCGGCGAGGGGCCCGGCGCCTTCTATCCGCCCACGGTGATCGCGAAGGCGGGCAACCGGATGGTCGCGGCGCAGGAGGAGATCTTCGGACCGGTCCTCACCGTCATTCCCTTCGAGGACGAGGCCGACGCCGTCCGGATCGCGAACGACGTCAAGTACGGGCTGATGGCGACCGTGTGGACGGGGGATCCGGCGCGCGGCCACCGTATCGCTTCGAGGATCAAATCGGGCACGGTCGGGATCAACATGCCGTACACCGCGTTCCCCGGCATCCCGTTCGGCGGCTACAAGCAGTCGGGATTCGGCCGCGAGCTCGGGCTCGAGACGCTCGAGCTCTACCTCGAGACGAAGTCGGTGGTCACGTACACGGGCTCGCGGCCGACGAATCCATTCGGCCTGTAGACGCGCCCTACCGCTGGGCGGTTCTCGCGGCGGGGACGTTCGCCCAGGCGTCCTATTCGGCCATCTGGTTCGGGGTGGCGGTGACGGCGCCCTCGTTGCGGCACGAGTACGGGCTCTCGCTGGCGCAGACCGGCCTGCTGATCTCCTCGTCGCTCGTCGGGTCGGTGCTGAGCCTGATCCCGTGGGGCCTCGCCACCGACCGCGTCGGCGAGCGCACGGTGCTGGTGATCGGCCTGGCGGCGTGCGGCGCGTGCCTGCTCGGTGCCGCGGCCCAGACGGGGTTCTGGCCGCTGGCGGCGCTGCTCGCGGCGGCCGGCTTGACGGGGGCGAGCGTGCAGTCTGCGAGCGGCCGTGCGGTCATGCACTGGTTCGGCGCCGAGCAGCGCGGGCTCGCGCTCGGGCTCCGCCAGACCGCGATCCCGCTGAGCGGATTCGTCGTGTCGCTCGTCCTGCCGCCCGTGGTCGCCGCCGGCGGGGTCCGCTGGGGCTTCGCCTCGATGGGGCTGGCGTGTCTCGCCGGCGCGGCCGTCGGCGGGCTCGTGCTGCGCGAGGGGCCGGCCGCGGCGGTCGCCGCCCGGCCGT
>JBOGZX010000285.1:0-2711 GCA_050697615.1 Gaiellaceae bacterium | reverse complement strand
CGGCCGACCTCGACGCGGTCGTCGGGCAGGCGGCGGCGCTTCGGTGCTGCGACCGGCGGCGGCGCCGCGATCAGCGTCGGCTGGCCAGTGACGGCGTCCTTCTTGCCCGACAGCGGCTGCGCCACCTTGCAGTTGTCGCGGTAGATCGCGACCGCCTTCACGCCCAGCTGCCACGCCTCCGTGACCAGCTGCCCCACCTCGTCGATCGTCGCTGACTCCGGCAGGTTCACCGTCTTCGAGATCGCGCCCGAGATGAACGGCTGGATCGCGCCCATCATCTTCACGGGGCCGCGGTAGTGGATCGCCCGCTCGCCGACCGCGCAGTCGAACACCGGGTAGTGCTCGCCCTTGACGAACGGCGCGCCGACGACCGTGTTGCGCTCGTCGATGAACGCAACCACCTCGTCGACCTCGTTGGGCGCGTAGCCGAGCTTGTCGAGGCCGGCCGCGACCGTCTTGTTGACGATCGTGATCTCGCCGCCGCCGACGAGCTTCTTCGACTTGACGAGCGAGAAGTCGGGCTCGACGCCGGTCGTGTCGCAATCCATCATGAAGCTGATCGTGTTGTGGCTGACGAAGCCGTTCGCCACATAGGTGACGTTCTCCGGGACCGACAGATCGAAGGTCGGCTGATCGTCGAGCATGTCGATCTTCTCGATCTCGTCGTAGTAGAAGCCGAGCAGTTGCCCGAGCTCTACGTCTCCGGTGCGCTCGAGCAATGCGCTGGCCGAGCGGCGTGAAACATCGCCGCGCCGTGCGAGCGCCATCAACATCGTCCTGCGTAGCGAGTCGTTCTGCGGAGCAAGCTCGTCGACGAGCCGGCGGCTCACAGGGATGTGGTCGTACCGTGACGCTTGCCGAGTCTGGTTCGTCGGCAGCGACCCGGCCTTGCGCGACGAGATGAAGCCGATCTCCTGCAGGTACTTCTCGCCCGCAGCGACATTGAGCAGGCGCAGCACGAACCGATCGTGAATACCCCAGTTGGAATCCGTGCCGTCGACCTTCCGCGTCGTCACGAAGCCGAGAACGAGGAGCAGCGACTGGACGTCGCGGCTGAACGTCTCGGAGACGGTGCTCCATGAGACGTAGCCGTTGCTCGTCGTTCCGTCCGCCTCGAAGAGTCCTCGAACGAATGCCGTGTAGACGCCGCGATCGTTCGTGTGCAGGATCGCATCTGGGATGTGAGCGTGCCATCCCTTCCCGCTGTGCTCGGCCGACGGGGGCAGCTTCGCGAAACCGCATGCCTCCCACCAGCGCGCGAGCGGCACAGACCAGAGGCCGACCTCTGTGTACCCGCGCTTCGCAGAGACATGGGCTTCGAGTCCGAAGAGCCGCTCGCCGAGCTCGACGAGACGCTCGAGGACGTCGTCGTCGCCGGCCGCCACGCAGAAACGAAGGCCCTTCGCATGAAGGGAACCGTCGCCCATGAAGTAGCCCACGACCTCCGCCAACTCAGGCGTTACGTACTCCGGGACGCGGGTGCGGAACTCCGCGGTCCAGTGCAGTTCACCGAGAGGCGGCAGGTCGACGGTCGCCGCCTCGCCGACGAGGTTGCCGAGCATCAATGGAACCCGGTCACCCTGCTCGATATCGGCGAAGCGGCGCCAGACCCAGTCACCCGAGGAGTCGACGACCTTGATGCGGTGCGTCGCGGTGCCCTGGATACGGTAACCGCGGTGCGTCTCGATCGAGACGACCCTCTCGAACCCGTTCACGTAGAACTGCGAGGCGCGCCGCGGCCCCTCGTCGGTCGCGACGTCGACATCGAGGTCCTGCCACTTGGCGCCGACCGGATCGCCGAGCGTCCGCAGCCGGACGAGTCCGCGGCTCGTGGATACCAGGCTGTCGCCGACCAGGCAGCCGGTGGGGGCCAGCACCGTCGCCTGAGCGTTGCGGTAGCCGTTCACCTCGCCGAGGTCGAGCGCGTCGTCCCACGCCTTGCGAGCGGCGCCGAGCAGATCGGACGGCACCGTCTCCGCGTTCGCGATGTTGCCCACTGCCGCGCGGTGCTTGGCGATCACGCCGATCATCGCGGCCGCGTTCGGCCGGTAGCCGGCGAACGGCCCCATGCGGCCGGCGATCTCGGACGACTTCCGATAGGCGCGGCCGGTCATCAGCGCGGTGATCGCGGCAGCGTACGCACGGCCCTCGTCCGAGTCGTACGCCAGCCCGCGCGCCATCAACAGCGCGCCCAGATTCGCGTAGCCGAGCCCGAGCTGGCGGTACGCCTTCGCGTTCCGCTCGATCTCGGGGGTCGGGTACGACGAGTTCCCGACCAGGATCTCCTGCGCGAGGAAGACGACGTCGCACGCGTGCTCGAACGCCTCGACGTCGAGCTCGCCGTCGTCGCGCCGGAACTTCATCAAATTGAGCGACGCCAGGTTGCAGGCGGAGTCGTCGATCGACATGTATTCGCTGCAAGGATTAGACGCGTTGATTCTCCCGGAGTTCGGAAGGGTGTGCCACGCGTTGATCGTCGTGTCGTACTGCACGCCTGGATCGGCGCAGCGCCATGCGGCCTCCGCGATGTCGTGCAGCAGCTTTCGCGCCTGCACGGTCTCGACGACGGCGCCGTCGGAGCGCGCGGTCAGGTTCCAGTCGCGGTCGGACTCGGCGGCCTGCATGAAGGCGTCGGAGACGCGCACGGAGTTGTTCGCGTTCTGGTACTGGATCGACGCCCAGTCGGGCGAGTCGAGCGACATGTCGTACCC
>JBOGZX010000284.1:0-2189 GCA_050697615.1 Gaiellaceae bacterium | reverse complement strand
GTGCGGCTGGACGTTCGCGTGCTCGGCGCCGAACAGCTCCTTCGCGCGGTCGATCGCGAGCTGCTCGATCTGGTCGACCACCTCGCAGCCGCCGTAGTAGCGGCGACCGGGATACCCCTCCGCGTACTTGTTCGTGGGCACCGACCCGACCGCCTCGAAGATCGACGGCCAGGTGAAGTTCTCGGAGGCGATCAGCTCGATCTGGCCGCGCTGCCGGTCGAGCTCGCGGGCGAGCAGCTCCGCGACCTCCGGGTCGATCTCGGCCAGTCCGGCCGACTTCAGCTGCTCGAACGTCCGCTGCGCGATCGCCACACCCCGATCGTACTCGGTGAGTCAGCCGAACCGGTCAGGCGAGCGCCCGGCGGGCGCGGTCGATCGCCTCGGCGCCCGGCGCGGCGCCCTCGCGGATCACGAGCGGCTCGGCGCCGGTGAAGTCGATCACGGTGGAGGGCGTGCCGGGAAGCCGGCCGACATCGAGCTCGGCGCCGCAGCCCTCGCGAATCCGCGCGGGCACGTCGTCGAGCGACGCCGGGCTGGGACCGCCGGGATCGTTGGCGCTCGTCGCCAGCACGCAGCCGACCGCGTCGACCACACGCACGGCCGCCGCCGGGAGGTCCGGCACCCGCACGCCGATCGCGTCGAGGCGCGTGCCGTTCAGCCAGGGGAAGCGGCGTGCCGGGTTCGACAGGACGAGCGTGAACGGTCCCGGCAGCAGCGCGCGGGCGATCACGCCGGCGCGACCTCGAAGCTCGGGCACGCATTCGAACAGCTGGTCGAGGCTCGCGGCGAGGAGCGCCGTCGGCTGAACCTCGTCCCGACCCTTCAGCCGGTAGACCAGAGAGGCGTCGGCCGACCGGTAGGGCGACCCGACCAGCCCGTACACCGTGTCCGTCGGCAGCAGCACCGGGCGTCCGGCCCGGAGGCGCTCTATCGCCTGCTCGATGCTTCCGTCGGCGGCCACCGCGCCTCCACCACTCGTTGTCTCCCGGCCAGATCGAGGGCGATGATAACGGTGCCGTAGCCGAGCCCCAGCAGCAAGGTGGAGACCTCCTCGGCCCGGTGCTCGTGCACCTCGAGCACGAGCGCGCCGTCGAGCACCCGTCGAGCGTCGGCCGCGAGCCGCGCCGTCTGACCGTCGTCGATCAGGGCCGCCCGCGGCTCGAACTCGCGCACCTCCTGTGCGAGCGACTCGAGCTCCGAGGCGACCACGTAGGGCGGGTTCGACACGACGAGGTCGAACGGCCCCTCGAGGCCCGCGAGCAGGTCGCATTCGACGAGCCTCACGTCCAGGCGGTGCGCGGCGGCGTTCTCGCGTGCGAGCGCCAGCGCGTCCGGCGACGTGTCTGTCGCCGTGACCCGGGCGTCGGGCCGCTCCGAGGCGATCGACAGCGCGATCGCGCCGCTGCCCGTGCCGACGTCGACGACGCGTGGCGCAGCGACGCCCTCGAGCAGCGCGAGGCACCGCTCGACGACGACCTCGGTCTCCGGGCGCGGCACCAGCGCGCGGGCGTCGGTCTTCAGCGTCAGCCGGCGGAAGTCCCAGTCGCCGAGGACGTACGCGAGCGGCTCACGCAGCCCGCGACGCCGCACGAGCTCCCTGACCGCGTCGCGCTCCGGCGCCGAGAGCGGGCGGTCGTGCTGCGTGTAGAGCTCGAGCCGGGTGATCCCGAGCGCCCGCGCCAGCAGCCGCTCGGCGTCGAGCCTGGCGCCGTCGACGCCGCGCCCGGCGAGGTGACTCGTCGCCCCCTTCAGGACCTCGGCGAGCGTCAACGCTCGAGCGCGCGACGGCGCTCGTCGGCCGTCAGCGCGTCGGTGAAGTCGTCGAGCGCGCCCGCGAGCACCTGCTCGAGCGGCACGTTCACCTTGATGCGGTGGTCGGTGACGCGACTCTGCGGATAGTTGTACGTGCGGATCTTCTCGGCACGCGCGCCCGTGCCGACCTGGGCGCTGCGGGCGGCCGCCTGCTCGGCCGCCTGACGCTCGCGCTCGGCCTCGTAGATGCGGGCGCGCAGCACGCGCATCGCCTTCTCGCGGTTCTGCAGCTGCGATTTCTCGTCCTGCATCGAGACGACGACGCCGGTGGGGAGATGCGTGATGCGGACCGCGGAGTCGGTCGTGTTGACCGACTGGCCCCCGGGCCCGGTCGAGCGGTAGACGTCGATCTTGAGCTCGTTAGGGTCGATCTGGAC
>JBOGZX010000283.1:0-3763 GCA_050697615.1 Gaiellaceae bacterium | reverse complement strand
TCAACATCGCCGGCAAGCGCATCGGGCCGGCGGAGCTCGAGTCGGCGGCGGTCGGCCATCCCTCCGTGCAGGAGGCGGCCGCGGTGGGGGTTCCACACGAGGTCAAGGGCGAGGCCGCGTGGATCTTCTGTGTGCCGCTGCCCGGGGTCGCCGCTTCGAGCGAGCTCGCGGCGAAGGTGGGCGCCCACGTCGCCGCAGAGCTCGGCAAGGCGTTCAAGCCGGAGCGCATCCTGTTCGTCGACGCGCTCCCGAAGACCCGCTCCGCGAAGATCGTGCGCCGTGCGGTGCGCGCGGTGGTGCTGAACGCCGACCCGGGCGATCTCTCGTCGCTCGAGAACCCCGAGTCGCTCGACGCGATCGCGGCCGCCGTTGCCTCGCGGTAGCGGTAGCGGCGCCGTCGCGGGGCGGGGTTGACGCGCACGATCGTCTGCTTCGTCGACTCGAGCGCGTGGGCTACGTCCCCGGCGCGTCTCGCAGCACCTCGAGGCTCGCTCAGCCGCGCGGCTCGACCCAGAGGGCGCGTGCGATCCCGAGCAGCTCGCCGCCGTCCGTGAAGAGCGCGGTGCCGGCGCCGTGCTTCCGGCGCTCGCTCCCGAGATGCCAGGCGACGACGATGCACCTCTGGCCCGGCTCCGGCACGCGCTCGACCCGGGCGGTCAGCCGGCCGAGCACGACCGCCCCGCGGCCGAGCGCCCCGGTGGCGTACGCCCCGGGACAGTCGAGCGCCGCCCAGACGAACTCGGGCCCGACGGTGTCGCGCGCCACCGTCCAGGTCGCGGCGTGGACGTCGAGGCCGGCAACCGGTCCCGCATGGATGTGCAGACCGTCGCTGCCGCGCGCGTAGCCGCAGACGAAGCAGTTCGGAAACGGCGACCCGAGGTCGGGCGCCTCGGCCGCGAGCGCGTCTCCGAACGCGACCGGATCGGGCGGCGCGAGCCCCACGTCGCCCGGCCGCGCCTCCGCGACCAGCGCATGGTCGTCCCAGACGCGCCCGTCGCGGTCGAGGCGCAGCGGCTCGTCGAGCGGCGGCGGAAGCCTGAGGGTCACCTCGGTCCCGAGGGCGCCCAGCTCACGCGCGATCACGCCGGCCGAATAGCCTCCGTTTCCGCTCTGATCGGGCCCGCGAAAGCGACGGTCGATGACGATGGCCATACTGCACGGTATGCGTTCCGGCGCCCTTCGGCTGTGGCTGATCGGCTTGCTCGCGGCGGCCGCCGTGATCAGCGTCATCGGCAACAAGACCAGCTCGCCCTTCATCGGCTGGCTCAGCTTCGCGTGCTTCATCGGAGCGCTCTTCCTGTACCTGTCGTGGCGGCGGACGGTGCTCGCGGAGCGGCGAGCACGCGCGTTCGACCGCCGCGCGGCGGACGATGAGACTCGCCCTCGCGCAGATCAATAGCGTCGTCGGCGCCGTCGACGGCAACGCGGGCCGGGTCGTCGAGTGGCTCGAGCGGGCGCGGGAGGCGAACGCCGACCTCGTCCTCTTCCCCGAGCTGGTCGTCACCGGCTACCCGCCCGAGGACCTGCTCCTCCGCCCCGGCTTCATCCGCGCGGCGCGGCGGGCGGTCGAGCGGGTCGCCGGGGCGACGGACGGTATCGCGGCGCTCGTCGGGGCGCCGCAGCTCGACGCCGACCTCTTCAACGCGTGCTTCGTGCTCGCAGGCGGCGAGGTCCGGTGCGTCTACCGGAAGCGCTACCTGCCGAACTACGGCGTCTTCGACGAGGACCGGTACTTCGCGCCGGGCGACGACCTCATTCTGCTGCGCTTCGGCGACGTCGTCGTCGGGCCGACGATCTGCGAGGACGTGTGGCAGCCCGGTCCTCCGGCCACCGACCTCGCGCTCGCAGGCGCGCAACTCGTCGCGAACATCTCGGCGTCGCCGTTTCACGTCGGCAAGGACCGCGAGCGCGAGGAGATGCTGAAGGTGCGCGCGCTCGACAACTCGTGCTTCGTCGCGCTCTGCAACGCCGTCGGCGGCCAGGACGAGCTGATCTTCGACGGCCACTCGGTCGTTCTCGACGACGAGGGCGAGGTGCTCGCCCGCGCCGCCGGGTTCGAGGAGGAGCTGCTCGTCGTCGACGTCGACCCGGTAGCGGCCGTCGCGCGCCGGCTCCGCGACGTCCGCAGGCGCGCGCTCGCCCGCGACCGCGTTCCCCGGACGCCGACGAACGTCGAGCTCGCACCTCCGCGCGACCAGCCGGCGGCGGTCGAGACGCGGATCGCGCCCCAGGTCGACGAGCTCGAGCAGATGCGGCTGGCACTCGAGCTCGGCCTGCACGACTACGTGGTCAAGAACGGCTTCGGCGACGTCGTGGTCGGGCTCTCCGGCGGCATCGACTCAGCGCTGACCGCCGCCCTCTGCGCCGAGGCGCTCGGCGCCGATCGCGTGCACGGCGTCTCGATGCCGTCCCGCTACTCGTCCGACGCGACGCGCGGTGACGCCGGCCGCCTGGCGGAGGGGCTCGGCGTCGACTTCCGCGAGATCCCGATCGAGCCGATGGTCGAGGCCTACACCGGCGCGCTGCGCGAGCACTTCGCCGGACGCGAGACCGACCTTACGGAGGAGAACCTGCAGGCGCGTGTGCGCGGGACGCTGCTGATGGCGCTCTCGAACAAGTTCGGCTGGCTCGTGATCGCCACCGGCAACAAGTCGGAGCTGTCGGTCGGCTACTCGACCCTGTACGGCGACCTCGCGGGCGGCTTCGCGCTGATCAAGGACGTCTACAAGACCGATGTGTTCCGGCTCTCGCGCTGGCTGAACGAGCGCGCGGAAAGAGAGCTGATTCCGGCGTCGATCCTCGAGCGGGCGCCGAGCGCCGAGCTCCGAGCCGGCCAGCTCGACGAGGACTCGCTGCCGCCGTACCCGGCGCTCGACCTCGTGCTCGAGGCGTACGTCGAACAGGACCGCTCCCTCGACGAGCTCTCGGCGGACGGCTTCGACCGCGACGTGGTCGAGCGCGCCGTCGCGATGATCGACCGCGCGGAGTACAAGCGCCGGCAGGCGCCGCCCGGCGTCCGGCTGCGCCCGAAGGCGTTCGGCCGCGACCGGCGCACCCCGATCACCAACCGCTGGCGCGGCTGACTCAAGCCGCCGGGGCGCGGCGCCGATATTGGCTTCCGTCATGCAGAGGGCAGGCATCCTCGCGTGGGCTCTCCTGAGCGCGACGTGCGTCGTCATCGGCGCGTTCGGGCCCTGGGCGACAGTGCTGGGCCAGTACTCGGCCTCCGGGACGCAGATCTCGAGCAAGTACGCCGGCTTCCTCGTCGGCATCGCCGTGCTCGGATCGGTGGCGATGCTCCTGCGGAGAGCGACGAGCTCCGCGGGCGCGTGGGCGATCGTCGCGGGCGTGCTCGCCGGCTGCGTGGGACTGTACGAGCACCATCACATCTCGTCCGCGCTCGGGCTCGCGAACGCGACCGTGGCCGTCGAGCTTCCGTCGGCGGCCGACGCGTTCCACGTCGGCTGGGGGCTCGACCTCGTCATCGCCGCGGCGCTCAGCCTCGTGGCCTGCGGCTTCGTGTCGCTCTTCTTCCCCGCCGAGCTGGAGCCCCGCGCCGTCGCCGGCGACCCCGCTCCGCGCGCATCGCTGCCGGAGTTGCCGGCGGGCTGGTATCGCGATCCGAACGACGACTCGATGCTGCGCTACTGGAACGGCTTCGGCTGGACCGTTCAGACCGCCAAGCCGGCGAGCTGACGGAACCAGCGCAGCCTCTCGTCCCACGGCACGGCCGCGTTGGCCGGTGACGTGGACGGCAGCACAT
>JBOGZX010000282.1:0-5105 GCA_050697615.1 Gaiellaceae bacterium | reverse complement strand
ACCCCGAAGACCTCGCGCCCGGTGTCGGCGTGCGCGTCGAAGTGGATCAGGCCCACCGGCCCGTGCCGTGCCGCGACCGCCTCGATGCACGGCTCGGTGATCGAATGGTCGCCGCCGAGCACCAGCGGAAACGTGTCTGCGTCGACGACCTCGCCGACCACGCGCCGGATCGCCTCGTGCGTGCGCACGGGATCCGCGGGGACGACAGCCGCGTCGCCGTAGTCGACGATCTGCAGCACGGCGAACGCGTCGACGCCCGCCTCCAGGTGGGGGCCGGGCGGGCAGGAGGCGGCGCGGATCGCGCGCGGCGCGAAGCGCGTGCCGGGCCGGTCGGAGACGAGATCGTCAGTGGGCGCCCCGACGATCGCAACGTCGACGCCGTCGAGCTGCTCCGGCTCCTGCGCGAGCGGTGCGCCGCCGAACGAGAGAAAGCCGGCGTAGTCCGGCTTGTCGGGGAGCGGGCGCCAGCGCTTCTGCGGATCGAGCACCGCTGCACTATCCCAGGAGGCGCCGCGATCCGGAAAGGCAGATGCTCTCCGGCCGGCTACCGCCGACTCTTCGGGCGAGGCCGCGGCTCCCTGCGTCGCGCGCGCCGGCTCGCGCCCCATCGCCAGAGCAGCATCGCCGCCAGCAAGGCGTTCAGCGCAGTCTCGCGTCGCGGCACACCTGCGAGCTTCCCGGCCCGGTGCAGGGAAAACGGGCTAACGCTGCTCGGGGCTCGGCAGCATGAAGTCGCGGATCGTCGCGACGAGCTCCTGGTACGACGCGATGAACTGGCGCAGCGTCCGCACGGTGGCGCCGTACGTGTCGAACTCGGCGACCTCCATCCCCTCTGCGTCATGGGCACGCCGGAAGTCGGGCAGCCTCGCGCGCAGCTCGGCGATGATCTCCGCGGCGACCGGATCGTCGAAGCGCGGGACGACCTCGATCTCCGACTTGTTGAAGAGCCGCTGCCACTTGGCGGGGATCGTCAGCACGATG
This sequence comes from Gaiellaceae bacterium, assembly GCA_050697615.1. Lineage (GTDB taxonomy): Bacteria > Actinomycetota > Thermoleophilia > Gaiellales > Gaiellaceae > PALSA-600. The sequence continues at coordinate 4,124 of JBOGZX010000282.1, read as the reverse complement.
TCGCCGCCGATCAGCTCCGACCAGTGCAGGTGGTGCCGGTAGGCCGCCGCGAGGAGCCGCGTCCGGTAGCCCCGTTCCCGGTAGAGCCCGTACGCCCTCTTGATGCAGGCGATGCCGGACCAGTTGACGTATCCGGGGGTGAGCAGGATGCCGTCGCGGTCCGCGGCAGCCTGCAGCCAGTCGTCGAGCCGGCCGACCATGATCGTGCAGACGGGGCTCATGCGAGACACGTCGGCGCCGTTTGCCTCGCGCCGCCGCAGGCCGCGCTCGACCGCCGCGGCGACGGCGAGCGACTGCGGCACGGTGAAGCACACGGTGGCGTTGATCGAGATCCCCTCGGCGGTGACGTTCTCGATCGCCTGGATGCCGGCCCCGGTCGCGGGAATCTTGACCTGCATGTTTCGCGCCAGTCCGCCGAAGCGACGCGCCTGCTCGGTGATGCGCGCGGCGTCTCGGTACAGCTTCGGGTTCGTCTGGATCGAGAGGCGACCCTTGAGCCCGTCCTCGCGCTCGAACACCGGCAGCAGGAGCTCGGCCGCCTGCACGGCCATCTCCTCGATCAGCCGCCACGTCACCTCGTCCTCGGTCCAGGTCGGGTTGCCGGCGACGATCTCGGCGATCCGGTCGCGCCAGAGATGCATCTCCTGCCGGAGGACGTCGCCGACGATCGTCGGATTCGAGGTGGCGCCCACGGCGCCGTTCGCGATCGCAGAGGTGAGCTCCTCGATCGAGCACGAGTCGTTCCAGATGTCCGTCGCCGTCGTCGCAACCGTCTCGTGCAGGGGGCTCTTCGCCTCGGTCTCCGCTGCCATCTTCACTCCTTCGTCGAGTCCGTCGACCTGCCCTTCGCCGCGGTCCACGGCTGCTGCGGCGGCGCCGCCGTCGTCGCACGCACCACGAGGTGCGGCTCGAGGAGGACCTGGCGGGGCGGTGCGCCCGGCCCGTTCTCGATGCGCTCCATCAGCAGCCGGATTCCGAGCTCCGCCAGCCGGGGCCGCGGCTGCGCCACCGTCGTCAGCCCGATGCGGGAGAGCGCGCCGAGGGCGATGCCGTCGAAGCCGACCACCGACAGGTCGCGAGGCACGGCCGCCCCGAGCCGCTCGACCGCCTCGATCAGCGCGATCGCTGCGATGTCGTTCGCGGCGGCGAAACCGGTCGCGCCGCTCTCCGCGAGCCGCCTCGCCACCTCGTCGGTCGCGCCGGGCGCGCCGGAGAGGACGCCCGCGACATCGAGCGTGAGGCGCGCGGTCTCGTCGCAACCCGCCTGCCGGCACTCGCTCCGGAAGCTCTCGTGCCGCGCGCGGTCCGTTCGCTCCTCGACCAGCGAGCTCGTGACGTAGGCGACCCTGCGATGCCCGAGCTCGGCCAGGTGCCGGACGGCGACCCCCACCCCGTGGGTCTCGTCGGTGCTGACGCAGTCGACGCGCTCGTCAACGAAGCTGATCACGGTCAGAGCGACGCCGTCGGCGAGCAACTCGTCCACGGCGGAGCGGTCGCCGCTGAACTGGAGCATCACGATCCCCGCCACCCGCCGCTCCAGGAGCGCTTCGATGCGCGCGGCCTCGAGCTCGGGATGCCCGTCGGTGTTCGACACCATCGTCGTGTAGCCCAGCTCCAGCGCATGGCCTTCGAGCAGCTTCACGAGCTCGCTGTAGAACGGGTTCGAGAGGTCGCCGACGACGACGCCGATCGTGCTCGTCCGCTGCTGGACGAGGTGACGGGCGAGCGCGTTCGGCCGGTAGCCCAGCTCCTCGACCGCCGCGAGCACGCGCGAGCGGGTGGCCGGCGACACGTTCGGTGCGCCGCGGATCACATTGGAGACGGTGGACTTGGAGACCCCGGAGCGGCCGGCGACGTCGAAGATCGTGGGCCGGGGTGTGCGCCCGCCGGTCACGACGAGGTGGGCGCGGCGAGCCGGTCCACGACGAACGCGAGGTTCGCCTGCTCGATCGCCCGAACCCGCTCGAGGTCTGCGAGGCGGACGGCGACCCGGTCCTGCTCGAGCACCGTCCAGCCCGAGAACGCCGTCAGCTCCGGGAGCGCGAGCACGGCCTCGAAGTCGACGAGCCCGTCGCCGAACGAGCAGAAGAGCCCGTCGTCCCAGGCCTGCTCGAGGTCGAGTCGGCCCTCGCGGACCTCCCGGAGCAGGTCGCCGTCGACGTCCTTCAGGTGCACGTGGGCGATCCGCCCGCCCAGCAGCCGGGCGAGCTCGAGCGGATCGCTGCCGCCGACGACCGCGTGACCGGTGTCGAAGCAGACGCCGACGTCGGTGAGCGTCAGCAGGGTCTCGATCTCGCCGGGCGTCTCGAAGTAGGTGGCGGCGTGGTGGTGGAACACCGCCTCGACCCCGCGCGACCGGCACCGCTCGACCGCCAGGTTCACGCGCTCGGCCGCCCGCGCGAGCACGTCGGGCGGCAGCGCGGTCGCCCGCTGTGCCTCGGGCCGGCCGGCTGCCGCGAGCCGCTCCTCGGTCTCCGCGTCGGCGAGCACGACGGGCCCTCGCAGGCCGGTCGCCTCCAGCACGTCGACGATCGGATCGAGCCAGACCGGGATGTCGAGGCGGAACAGCTCGTCGTCGGCGAAGTGCAGCGGGGCGAACCCGCCGACCAGGTCGAGCCCGTACGGTGCGATCGCCGTGGCGACGGCGGCGCCGTTCGCGCCGAGGTATCCGGGCGGGCCGAGCTCGAGCCCGGCGTAGCCGAGCTCCTGCACCGTCTCCAGCATCCGGACGGGCGGGATCAGGTCCGGGCGGCCGACCGTCCGCTCCCAGACGCCCCAGGTGACCGGCGCGCTCGCGAGGCGCGGAGCCGACGGGCCGTTCCCGCCGTTCCGGGCTGTCCTGGAACGTTCCAAGGTCGGGAGTCTACGGTCGCCGCCGAGCGTGCGTCAAGACGCTTGACTTCGAATTCTCCGGATGAGAGCATCGCTCGGTTGGAGCGTTCCACTAAGCCTTCTCACGCGAGCGCCCTGCGCGTTCCGAGCCACGGCCCCGACGCCCACGGGCTGACCCTGAAGGTCACGCCCGAGTCGGCCGGCTGGGACTACGTGGGCTTCGACGTGCTACGGGTCGACGGGCTGCTCGAACGCGCAGAGGGCGGGCGCGAGGCGTGCGTCGTCGTCCTGTCGGGCCGCTTCGACCTGATGGGCCTCGGCGAAGGCGGACGCGAGAGCGTCTTCGACGGGCCGCCCGTCGCGCTCTACGTGCCGCCGCAGGAGCCGTGGTGGGTCGAGGGTCGCGGCGAGATCGCCGTGTGCACGGCGCCGGCCGAGCAGGGGCTCGAGCCCCGCCTGCTCGACGCGCCGCGGCTGCTGACGCGCGGCAGCGGCGGCGAGGAGCGCCGGATCGCGAACATCCTGATGGAGGACGAGCCGGCGGAGTCGCTGCTCGTCACCGAGGCCCTGACTCCGGCCGGGCACTGGTCGAGCTACCCGCCGCACCGGCACGACCGCGACGACCCGCCGCACGAGGCGCTGCTGGAGGAGACCTACTACCACCGTCTCCGTCCGGCCGACGGCTTCGCCTTCCAGCGCGTCTACACCGACGACCGATCGCTCGACGAGAGCATCGCCGTCGGCGACGGCGACTGCGTCCTCGTCCCGCGCGGCTACCACCCCGTCGCCGCCGGGCCGCGCCACGACCTCTACTACCTGAACGTCATGGCTGGGCCGGTACGCGCCTGGCGGACGACCGTCGATCCCGCATTTGCGTGACCGGATGGGAGCGCTCTTAGGTGATGAGAGGCGCCTGGGGTCGAGCGAGTTGAGGGTGGGGCTGATCGGCGTCGGGCGGATCGGCGCGTTCCACGCACGCACGCTGCTCGGACTCGACGGGGTCGAGCTCGCGATCGCCGACGCGGACGCGCCGCGCGCCGCGCAGACTGCCGCCGAGCTCGGCGTCGCAGCGTCCGCGCCGGAGGCGCTCGTCGAGTCCCGGCCCGACGCGCTCGTGATCGCAACGTCCACTCCCGCTCACGCGCCGCTGCTCCGGCTGGCCGCCGCGGCCGGAGTGCCCACGTTCTGCGAGAAGCCCGTCGCGCTCGACCCGCTCGTGCTCGACGCCGTGATCGACGAGGTCGAGGAGTCGGGAGTGCTCGTGCAGGTCGGCTTCCAGCGGCGCTTCGACG
>JBOGZX010000281.1:0-3690 GCA_050697615.1 Gaiellaceae bacterium | reverse complement strand
GATCCCGGCTTCGTTCGCCCGCGCCATCTCGTGCGCGAGCCGGGCCGTCTCGATCAGCGCCTTTGACGGGACGCAGCCGCGGAACGTGCAGTCGCCGCCGATCCTCGGCTCGGCCTCGATGAGCGCGACGCTCGCCCCCTCGACGCGCGCGGCGAGGGCGGCGGTCAGGCCGGCGGTCCCACCGCCGATCACGATCACGTCGAGGTCCATCCGCTACGGGTATACCTGCCCCGGCGGTGGAAGCTTTGGCATCACCTCGGTCGAGCATGCGCCGGCTCCTGGGAGCGGCGGCTGCCGGGTACCTGTTGGGAGCGCTCCCGTCGGCGACAGCCGCGGCGCGGCTTGCGCGGGGCGGCAGCATCGACGTGCGCTCGGCAGGGACCGGCAATCCGGGCGGGGCGAACGTGCTGCGCCTGGTCGGACGGGCCGCGGGCATCGCCGTCACCTGCGCCGCCGTCGGAAAGGGAGTGGTTGCGTGCAGGGCCGGCCGCGCGATCGCGGGCGACGCCGGCGCGCATCTCGCGGGCGTCGCGGCGGTCGCCGGGCACTGCTACCCGGCACACGCGCATTTCCGGGGCGGCATGGGAGTCGCGACGAGCTTCGGCCAGTGTCTCGCGACGTTTCCCGTCTACGCCCCGCTCGACGCCGGGGTCGCGGTCACCGTCGCGAAGCTCGCCCCGAAGCGCCACCGGGTCGCTCTATCGCTTCTCGTCTCGTCCGGCCTCTGGGTAGGTGTCGGGGCCGTCTGGTGGCGGCGGGGCCTCCCGAACCTGTGGGGTCCCGAGCCGTCGCCGCTGCTGCCGCTCGCGAACGCGGCCACGAGCGGACTGATCGCCTCGCGCGGCGTGCTCGCTGTCCGGAAGCGGCGCCGCACCGAGCTCGACGCCGCTCGATGAGGACGGTGCGTCTCTGCACCGATTCGAGCGCGCAGCTCCCCGCCGAGCTTGCGGCCTCGATCGGCGCGATCGTCGTCCCGATCCCGATCGCGGTCGACGGCCGCCCGTTCGAGGAGGGCGTCGATCTCAACCCGGACTGGTTCTACGACGCTCTCGCGTCGGGCGCGCATGTAACCACCTCGCAGCCGAATCCGGCTCGCTTCCTGCTTGCCTACGAAGAGGCGCTCGAAAGCGGTGTCGCCGAGGTGCTCTCGGTGCACTTGAGCGCCGCAACGTCAGGGACCGTTGCCGCCGCGCGTAAGGCCGCCGAGGATGCACCGCTTCCGGTCGCGGTCGTCGACACCGGCACCGCGAGCTTCGGCGTCGGCATCTGCGTGCTCGAGGCCGCCCGCGCGATCGATTGCGGTGCGTCGCCGGCGGAGGCGGCGGCCGGCATCGCCCGCCTCGCGCCAGCGATCGGGAACGTCTTCGTCGCAGCCGGGGCTCCCGGCGGACGCGTCCCCTCCGCGTCGGGACGACCGGTCTTCTCGTTCTCGGGCGGCGCGGCGACGCAGCTCGCAACCGCCGCGGACGACGAAGAGGCCGTCGTCGCGATGGCAGAGCACATCGCCGCGCAGGGCGGATCGCTCGCCGTCGCGGTCGGACACGCAGCCGCCTTCACCGAAGCTCACGCCGACGAACTCGCCGCTGCGCTCCGCCGTGCGGGGATCGGCGAGCAGGTGCGCTACCGGATCGGGCCGTCGGTCGGCGCGCACACCGGCCCCGACAGCTACGGGGCGTTCTGGTGGCCCGGTTCGGCGCGCACGCAGCACGACCGGTAGCCGCGGTCGACGTAGCGGGCCGCCGACACCTCGAACCCTGCCGCCTCGAGATCGGCGCGAGGATCGAGCTGCCGGAAACCGGCGAGCAGACCCGAGGATCGGTTCGCCGCCCACGCGAGCGGCGCAAGCAGCGCACGCCCGAGCCGTGACCGGGGCGCGGCTGGCGTCACGACCACGATGCGTCCGCCGGGAGCGAGAACACGCGCAGCCTCGGCGAGGAGCGCCCGACGGTCCACCGGGCGCACAAGGTGGAGGAGATACGCCATCGTCACGAGATCGAAGCTTTCTTGTTCGAATGGAAGCTCGCGCGCATCGGCGTGCACGAGTTGCCACCGCTGCGGAAGCGGGGGAGCGTGCGCGAGCATCTCAGGCGAGCTGTCGACCCCGACCGCCACCTCCGGCGGCTCGGCGACCTTCGCCAGCAACTCGAAGACGCCGGCCGTGCCCGTCCCCACGTCGAGCACGCGATCTGACCTGCGTGACGCCCCGAGGGCCACGGCCTCAACGAGGGCCGGCCGTTCGAGCGCCATCTGGCGACGGTAGAGCCATGCGGCTCTGCCCCAGCATGCACGATCGGCTGAGCCACGTCGTGCCATGGCCTCAGCCTACGAAGTGGGTTCGGGTTCCCGCCCCGAGTCTCGTCAAAGCCCGGGATGGGCTCAGCTCACACGGCCAACGGCCCGACGTAGCCGGCCCCTCTCGCCGACACACAAAAGATGCACAAACGGTCGATCCCAGCTCGCGACGAGTAGTCGCGCCGCGACCCAAGAAGTACCATCTGAGCAGGGAAAGTAGGGGAGGGAAGGAGATCGACGATTCTCAAGCACCAGCTCGACAAGCTGGGGGTCACTGGTTCGAGCCCAGTACCGCCCATAAACTCCCTGCATATCGAGATATTTGTTGTCTTCTTGGGCGCGGATCGCGTTAGTCAAGTGTCAGTCAAGTAGTAGAACCACGCCGGACGCTACTCGTAGAGTGTCGCCGTGCCGGGAATGCAGGCGGTCTACTATCGCGCTCGGACGGCTCCGAGCCGGTCGACGAGTTCATCGAGGCGCTGCACGACCCGGCAAGCAGGCAGCGCTCGACAACCAGATCGAGCGCCTGAACATGTTGCGTCCGAACGACCCGCCGTTGCCGTTTCCGTGGAGCTCGCAGCTGGAGGGGGAGCTGCGCGAGCTTCGCTGCCACTACGGGCCGGAGCTCTCCCGGGTGATCTATCGGCACCCGGGGAACCTGTTCGTGCTCCTGCACGTGTTCCGGAAGGACACCGGCAAGGTGCCGAAAGCGGAGCTGCGGATCGCGCGGGAGCGCTGGGAGGACTTCAAGGCGCGGATGGAAGCGCCGCGGCGGCGGCCGCCGCGCGCTGCCGGTCACGACGCGCCATGAGTCCGCCCCCTCCTCTTATCAATTCTGGTAAGGTGCAGACGATGAGCAAGGCGAGAGGCAGAGGAGCAAGCCCCGTCGCTGCGTCGGCCGTGGCGGCCGCCGCGCGGCGGCCGCGGCGCGGCGCCGGCTATCGGGAGGTGCGGGAGCGGCTGGCGCCGTACGAGCAGCTGGCCGGGATCGTGGTCCGCCGTCGCATGGACCTCGGCCTCACCCAGGAGCAGCTCGCTGAGCGGATGGGGACGAGCCACTCGGCGATCTCGCGCATCGAGAGCGGCCAGCACAGCACCTCGGTGCAGACGCTGCAGCGGCTCGCGGACGCGCTGGAGATGCGCTTCGTGATGGGATTCGAGCACGGCCCGGCCGAAACGCCTGTGCGCGAACTCGTCTCTGCCTGAGCGCATCGGCCGTTCCGCGGCTTCCTGTGCGCGCGTGCGCGACTCGGCGGTGGGCAGGAGGAGCTGTGCGAACTCGCTCTTGGCGAGCTCGGTGCGGAGCTCGGCGTTGTGGCGTGCCTGCTCGAACAGGTGGGAGTAGGTGTCGAGGGTCATGCTCGTGCGGGCGTGGCCGAGGATCCGGCTGACCTGGAC
>JBOGZX010000280.1:0-14196 GCA_050697615.1 Gaiellaceae bacterium | reverse complement strand
GAGAGCGCCCCACCGTGGCGGGGCGCTCTCCGACGTCACTACGGCGTCTGGCCTACCTGGGTGGCGACGAGCTGATACGGGAGACCCGAACCGGACCCGTCGGCGGCGTTGACCGTGAATTGCCCGTCCGGGTTCGCGGGTGAGTAGGCGCCCGCCGGAACCGGATAGACGTTGAACGGCGCACCTTCGGCGGCCGGATTGCTCAGCTTGCCGGCGTAGTCGAAGGTGAACTTGACGAACCCGCCGGCTCCGGACGCGATGCTGGTACCGACCTTGATCCTGCTCGGCAACGGCCAACAGCCGGTCGGCGAGAACGCCCCGCACGTCGGCGTCCGGTCGTTCAGGTTCGCGCTGTCGAACAGCGCGTGGCCGTTCGACACGTGCACCTCGCCGTACGAGCCGAGGTTGTTCAGCGCGCTGAGGGCAGTCGCGTTGTTGAACACGAGCCAGACGTCCTCGGAGTTCAGTCCGGTGTTCTGGTACTGAATCGTCGCCGTCTGAGGCTCGCCCGGCAGCATGTTCGAGAACGAGAAATCGGTGCCGTCGGCACCGGTCCCGCCGGACGGCGTCACCTTGATCGAGCCGAGGTTGCCGGTGATGTCACCCTGATGCGTGTCACTGAAGTAGGCGCCGGTCATGCCGGTCGCCACGATCACGAGCGCGGCGAGCGCGGCGAGTGTCGCGCCCCAGACACCGAACCGGACCGCAGTTGAACCCCTCATGCACGTCCTCCCCTTGATAGTTGACCCCGATACATCGAGTACCGATGTACCTGCGACTGACCCTATTTCCGGCGAGGCCGAATGCCCCCGTCGATCGGCCGGGCGTCGGCAGACGATGGTCGAGGACGCGCGGACTGATAGGACCAGCCGCACCAACGAGGACGAGAGGAGCGACCAGCGACCGATGGGCATGATCGAGAGCAAGGACCGTGCGACGTCCGATCCCGAGGCGCGCAAGCAGGCGCTGAAGCAGATGGAGAAGGACGGCGTCGAGTACGCCCTCTTCTGGTTCACCGACATCGAAGGGCATTTGAAGAGCTTTGCGATCACGCCCTCGGAGCTCGCCGGCGCGCTCGACGACGGCATGGGGTTCGACGGCTCGTCGATCACGGGCTTCAACGCGATCGAGGAGTCGGACATGATCGCCATCCCCGATCCGACCACGTACCGGCTCATGCCGACGCGTGAAGGCGAGGCGAAGGTCGGTCGCATGATCTGCGACGTCGTCAAGCCGAACGGCGAGCCGTACGAAGGCGACCCGCGTTACGTGCTGCGGCGCGCGCTCGAGCGCATGGAGTCCCTCGGCTTCGACACGTTCAACATCGGGCCGGAGCTCGAGTACTTCCTCTTTGCCGACAACGAGTCGACGATCACGCTCGACGAGGGCGGCTACTTCGCGATGACCGCGCTCGACGCCGCGACCGAGCTGCGAAACGAGACGATCCGGGCACTCGAGGCGATGGGCATCGCGATCGAGTACCACCACCACGAGGTTGCACCCTCGCAGCACGAGATCGACATGCGCTACGCCAACGCGCTCGACATGGCCGACCAGACGGTCACGTACCGGCTGATCGTGAAAGAGGTCGCGGCGAAGAACGGTGTCTACGCGACGTTCATGCCCAAGCCGCTCTTCGGCGAGAACGGCTCAGGGATGCACACACACATGTCGTTGTTCAAGGACGGCCGCAACCAGTTCTTCGACGGCACTGACCAGTACAGCCTCTCGCCGGCCGGCAAGCAGTTCATCGCCGGCCTGCTGCGCCACGCGCGCGAGCTGTCGGCGGTCTTCGCGCAATGGGTCAACTCGTACAAGCGTCTCGTTCCCGGCTTTGAGGCCCCCGTCTACGTCGCGTGGTCGCAGCGCAATCGTTCGGCCCTGATCCGGATCCCGCTCTACAAGCCGGGCTCCGAGCAGGCGACGCGCGCGGAGATCCGTTGCCCCGATCCGGCGTGCAACCCCTACCTGACGTTCGCCGCGCTGTTGCACGCGGGCCTCGAGGGGATCGAACAGGGCTACGAGCTGCCGGCGCCGATGGAGACGAACCTGTACCACCTCACGTCGGAGGAGCGGCGCGAGCAGGGGATCGTATCGCTGCCGGAGACGCTCGGCGAGGCGATCGACGAGCTCGCCGCGTCGGATCTGATGCGGCGCGCGCTCGGCGACCATATCTACGACGCGTACGTGACGCTGAAGCGCAAGGAATGGGACGAGTACCGCGTGCAGCTCACCCAGTGGGAGCTCGACCGCTACCTGGGCGTGCTGTAAGCGCGAAGCGGATCGGGTGCCCGGCGGAGGTGGTCGGGCGCCCGCCGTTCCTTCCAGAGGAGCCTTACAGGAAGGTGCGGATCGACTCGCGGTCGACGCGCAGGCCGATCACCTTCGAGCCGTCGTCGATCTGCTCGATCGACTCGGCCGGGACGATGCGGCGGCGGCGGGCGAGCCAGCCCGAGCGGACGGACAGCGCGTCGGGCGTCTCGGGCGAAGTGCCGTACATCGGGCATTCGACGGTGCCGACCACGCGGCCCCTGGCATCTGCCACGAGGAAGCCGGCGGTGCGGCGGAGGTCGATCGCGAGGGCACTCATCTGCTGCTGAAGCTATTCCCCGTTTGCGAGGAATCTCCCCCTCACGCGGTAAAACTTTTGTTAGCTCCACTTCCCGGACATGGCGAGCCACGCCAGGGCGAGCAGGGCCAGGTACAGACAGGAGAGTCCGGCGACGATGCGGCCCGCGACCACGGCGCCGCTGCGCATCCACCAGTAGGCGGCGCCGATCGTGAGGAGCAGCACGATCACTCCGGGCTCGAGCACGATCGAGCCGATCGTGATGAAGCCGGCCCTGTCGTAGTAGCTCTCGTCGGCGAGCGTCCAGTGCCCCGCGAGGAGCGCGACGAGCCACGACGGGATCGCCACCGCGGAGAGCGTCCAGAAGGCGGAGCGCGCCGGCACGGGAGCGGCAGGCCGGGCCGACCCGGTGAGGGAGAGCAGGGCCACGGTGAGCATCGCTCCGACGAGCGTCATCGCACCGAGCACGTGCAGGAAGACCGGCCAGAACGGCCCGCTGTAGGCGATCACGCGCCCGGCTTCCAGAACATGTCGACGAGGATCAGAAGCGCGGCGAGCCCGGCCAACCACGACATCGCGTTCCCCTTCGGGTCGCGGAGCAGCGCCCGCAGCTCGTCGGTCGACGTGTCGCCTTCGGCTGCCAGCCGTTCCGCGAGCTCGCGCGCCTTCTGCTGCTGGCGACCCCCGCGGCCGCCGAGCGCGTTCGCGATCAGCCAGAGCACGATCGCGGCGATCACCCAGAAGCTTCCGTAGCGGTAGCCGTCGACGTCGACCAGCCACAGTCCGAGCACGAGCGTCAGCAGCACGCCGAGGCCGATCAGCGGGATCGTCCAGCGCACGGTCCGGAGCAGCAGCGCGGTCTCGCTGGGGCGCTCGGCGCGGATCGCCAGCACGTAGAGCACGGCCGCTGCGACCGATCCGCCGATGAACAGGAACGCGCCGGTCACATGGAACATCAGCAGCCACTGCGAGGTGGTCACGGCGCGAGCGTACGCTTTTCGAATGGAGACCCGCGATCGGCATCTGAAGCTCCTCACCGAGACGATCGAGGCGGTGAACTCGACGCTGGACCTGCAGGAGGTGCTGTCGCAGGTCGCCTCGAACGTGGCCGGCGCGCTCGAGGCCGACGCCTGCTTCGTCTATCTCTACGACGAGCGGGTCGACGAGCTCGTGTTACGGGCGACGCACGGGACGCCCATCGACGAGATGACCCGCCGCCCGCGGATGCGCCGGGGCGAGGGCATCACCGGATCCGCCGCGGAAGCTCGTGCGCCGGTGATGCTCGACGCTCAGGCGCACCTCGATCCACGGTTCAAGAACTTCCCGAACCTGCCCGAGGACGAGTACGAGTCGATCCTCGCCGTGCCGATCCTGACGCGCGACGGCTCGCTCGAGGGCGCATTGAACGTCCGCACGCGCCGGCCTCGCTCGTTCTCCGAGGACGAGGTCGAACTGCTGCTCGCGATCGCGGCGCAGGTGGCGCAGTCGATCGAGCACGCGACGCTCTATGCGGAGGCGCAGCGGCGCGTGCACGAGCTCGAGGCGCTGGCGCGGATCTCGGAGGCGGTCTCGAACTCGCTCTACCTCGAGGAGTCGCTCGAGGCGATCGTGAAGACGACGATGGACGCGCTCGAGGCGACCGGGGCGGCGCTGGTGCTCGACGACGGCCGGATCGCGTGGCCCGAGGGCCGGCCCGGGACGCACGCCATCCGCCAGCCGCTGCGGTGGCGCGGCCGTCAGATCGGCGAGCTCGTTGCCGATCGGGACAGCGGCTTCTCGGAGGGCGACCGCGAGCTGCTGGCGTCGATCGCGACGCATGCGGCGGTCGCGCTCGAGCACGGCCGTGCGGTGATGCGGGGCGTGCTGGCCCAGGAGATCCATCACCGCGTCAAGAACAACCTGCAGACGGTGGCGTCGCTGCTTCGGCTGCAGGCACGCTCGGCCGACAAGATCGACCCGCGCGAGGCGCTCGAGCATTCCGTGAACAGGATCCTGGCGATCGCCGCGGTCCACGAGCTGCTCACCGAGCGGCGCGAGGAGGACGTCGAGCTGGCCGACCTGTTCGACCGCCTGCGGGCGATGCTCCTGCAGGGGGTCGGCCGCGGCAAGGAGGTGACGGCGTCGCTCGAGCGCGTGTCGCTGTCGGGTGCGCGGGCGACGGCGCTGGCACTCGTCTTCGCGGAGCTGCTGCAGAACGCGCTCGAGCACGGCGGCGAGCATGTGCGGGTGGAGCTCGCGCGGCACGACGGCGAGGTGCTGCTGACGATCGCCGACGACGGTGGCGGCTTCTCCGGCGAGCCGCCGGCGAGCACGGGCCTGTCGATCGTCCGCGCGCTCGTCCGCGACGAGCTGAGAGGGACGCTCGAGCTTCGCACCGGCGGCGGTACCCGTGCGGAGGTCGTCTTCCCCGCGTGACCGCCGGCGCCCGCCGAGGCGGGCTAGCCGGACTGGTCGTCGAAGGTGAAGTGGAAGTGGTCGCCGTGGGCGTGGACGCCGATCACCTGGTCGTCGAGCGCCGACGCGGCCATTGGGTCGAGGAAGATCCGCACGCCTTCGCGTTCGACCACCTGGTCGTCGACGAGTGGTTCCGCTGCCTCCTCGATCTCGAGCTCCACCTCGGCCTCGTCGCCGTTCTCGCCGGCCTCGACCCCGCGGATGCGGAGCGCGCCGAGCGCCCGCAGCGCCTCGACCGCCTCGTCGTCGATCTGCAACATCGTGCGAGTGTATGCACGATGCGGATCCTGATCGCCGAGGACGAGACGATCATCCGGCTCGACCTGCGCGACCTGCTCGAGCGGGCGGGACACGAGGTGGTCGCCGAGGCGCGCGACGGCGAGGAGGCCGTCGCGCTCGCGCGCGAGCACGAGCCCGACCTCGCCGTCCTGGACGTGCGCATGCCGCGGCTCGACGGGATCGAGGCCGCGAGACGGGTCCTGGCCGAGCGTCCGATCCCGATCGTGATGCTCACCGCCTACGGGCAGGAGGAGCTCGTCGCCCGGGCGGTCGAGGCGGGGGTCTTCGGCTATCTGGTCAAGCCGTTTCGCGAGCAGGACCTGATGCCGGCGATCGCGACGGCCCGCGCGCGCCACGAGGAGCTCGCCGCCGTGCGCGACGAGGCCGAGTCGCTGGCCGACGCGCTCGCCGCACGCAAGGCGATCGAGCGGGCGAAGGGGCTGCTGATGGAGAAGGAGGGCATCCCGGAGGCCGATGCCTTCGCCCGGCTCCGCAAGGCGAGCCAGGTGTCCGGGCGGCCGTTGAAGGTGATCGCGGAAGCGGTGATCGCTACGCTCGACCCTGCATGACCTCCACGCTCACACCGCCGCGGGAACGGGCGCGCCGCGGCACCGGCCGGGGGACCGGCGGCGCCTGGCGCGTGATCGTGCTGAACGACGACCACAACACCTTCGAGGGCGTCGCCTTCGCGCTCGCGCAGACGATTCCGGGCATCGACTACGACCGCGGCATGGCGCTTGCGACGCGGATCGACGCGCGCGGACTGGCGATCGTCTGGTCGGGCCATCGGGAGCTCGCCGAGCTCTACCACTCGCAGCTCGGCGGCTACGGTCTGACCATGGCGCCGCTCGAGCGTTGAGCCACCCGAACGTCGAGCTGATGCAGCGCACGTTCGGGGCCTTCGGGCGCGAGCCGATCGTGGTCGCGCGGACGCTCGCGGAGGACGCGGTCTGGCGCGTGCCGGGTACGAACGCGATGAGCGGCGAATACCGGGGCCGCGAGCAGGTGCTCAGGTTCCTGCGACAGACGTTCGTGCTCACCGACCGCACGTACAACACCGAGCTGCGGTACGTGGTCGCCGACGACGACCGCGCCGTCGCCGTCTACCGCGCGCGCGGTGTGCGTCACGGCCGGACGCTCGACATCGACCAGGCGCTCTTCTGCACGATCCGCAACGGTCAGATCGCCGAGGTGACCGCGGTGCCGTTCGACTTCGCCGCCTTCGACGCGTTCTGGGCGTGAACGTCGGAATCCAGTTGCCGGAGGTCGAGCGCGAGGTGCGCTGGCCCGAGCTTCTGGCGATCGCGCGCGCGGCCGAGTCCGGCGGGCTCGACTCGATCTGGGTCGGCGACCATCTTCTCTACCGCGGCGACGGACGCGGCGAGCGCGGGCCGTGGGACTGCTGGACGGTGCTGGCCGGACTGGCGGCGGCGACGGATCGGGTCGAGCTCGGTCCGCTCGTCGCGTGCACCGCCTTCCGGCCGCCGGGCGTCCTCGCGCGGACGGCGGCCGCGGTCGACGAGCTGAGCGCAGGCCGTCTGCGCGTCGCGCTCGGCGCCGGCTGGAACGAGGAGGAGTTCCGGGCGTTCGGAATCCCGTTCGACCACCGCGTCTCGCGCTTCGAGGAGGCGTTTGAGATCGTGCGCCGCCTGCTCGCGGGCCAGCGGGTGACGGTCGAAGGCCGGTTCCACGCACTGCACGACGCGTTGCTGTTGCCGTCGCCCGCCCGGCGAGCGCCGTTGATGGTCGGCGGCGCCGGACCGCGCCTGCTCGCGGCGACGCTGCCGCACGTGGAGTGGTGGAACACGTGGTTCGACGACTTCGGCAACCGGGCCGAGGGCTTCGCCGTGCTGAACGAGGGGATCGACGAGGGCTGCGAGCGCGCGGGGCGCGATCCCGCTGCCGTGCGGCGGAGCGCCTGCCTGCTCGTCGAGGTGGACGGCGGCGCGGGCGAGCGGCGGCGGCAGGCGGAGGCGCCGCCGATCGTGGCGACGGAGCTGCGCGGTGAGCTGGAGGCGCTGGCGCAGGCGGGTGCGGACGAGGCGATCCTGGTGCTCGACCCGATCGGCGAGTCGTCGGTCCGCGCGGTCTCAGCCGCCGTTGCCGTCTGACTCCTGTGCTTCGAAGAGCGACTCCCAGCGCTCGAGCAGCCGCGCCAGATCCTCGCGTGCGTCGCGATGCGCCGCGAGCAGCGCCAGGTCGCCCCAGTCGGCCGCGAGCTGCCGCTCGAGCTCGGCGACTCGCGCCTCGGTGCGTGCCACATCGGCCTCGACGAGCTCGATCGGGGCGCGGGCGGGCTTCGGCGTCCGTCGCGGAGCGGGCTCGCGCTTCGGCTTCGGCGGCGGCGGAGCGGTCTCCCCCTCCTGTGCCCGCGCATAGTCGGCCCAGCCGCCGGGATACGACACGACCTGCCGCGCCTCGATCGCGAGCAGGCGGTCTGCGACCGCGTCGAGCAGGGCGCGATCGTGCGAGACGAGCAGGACGGTGCCCGGGAAGGCCTCGAGCGCCGCTTCCAGCGACTCGCGCGACTCGAGGTCGAGATGGTTCGTCGGCTCGTCGAGCACGAGGAGGTTGGCACCCGATGCGACCACGATCGCGAGGGCGAGCCGGCGCCGCTCCCCGCCCGACAGCGCTACGGCGGGCTTCTCGTGCTCGTCCCAGCCCGAGAAGAGGAAGCGCCCAAGCAGCTTCTGCGCCTCCGGTCGCTTCAGGCCGGTGCCCGACATCGCGGCCTCCAGCACCGACCCTCGCTCGTCGAGCTCCGCCTCGTGCTGCGAGAAGTACACGGCCTCGACGCCGTGGCCGAGCCGGATGCGGCCGGACACGGGCTGGCGCCGCCCGAGCGCGGTCTCGAGCAGCGTCGTCTTGCCGGATCCGTTCGGCCCGACGAGAGCCACGTGCTCGCCGCGCTCGATCGCGAACGTCGCCCCGTCGAGCAGCTCCTTGTTGCCGGCGCGCAGGCCAAGCTCCTCGACGACGAGCACGTCGCGACCCGAGCGGGGCGGCTTCAGGAACTCGAAGCCGAGCGTCCGGCGTCGCCGGTCGGGCGCGTGCACCCTGACCGCCTCGAGCCGCTCGAGTTGCTTGATCTTCGACTGCGCCTGCCGCGCCTTCGACGCCTTTGCGCGGAACCGGTCGACGAAGCGCTCGAGGCGCGCGATCTGCTCGGCCTGCCGCGCCGCCAGCTTCGCCTGGTGGAGATCGCGCGCGGCCTGCTCGCGTCGCCAGACGTGCCAGGCGCCGGGAAAGTAGGTCGACCTGCCGGCCTCGAGCTCGAGCACCGCCGTCGTCACCGCCTCGAGGAACCAGCGGTCGTGCGCAACGAGGATCACGGCGGCGTCGAGCGTGCGCAGCATCCCCTCGAGCCATTCGAGCGACTCGATGTCGAGGTGGTTCGTGGGCTCGTCGAGCATCAGCAGGTCGGGCTGCGACGCGAGCGCCCGCGCGAGCGAGGCGCGCGTCAGCTCGCCGCCCGAGAACGTGTGCAGCGGCCGGCCCAGGTCGTCGTCGGTGAAGCCGAGACCGCGGACGACCGAGGCCGCGCGGTCGCGCCAGTCGTAGCCGCCGGCGTGCTCGAGGCGCGCCTGCGCCTCCGAGTACCGGCGCAGCGTCGCCTCGTCGTGCCCGCCGGCCGCCATTCTCCGCTCGAGCGAGCGCAGCTCGTCCTCGACGGCGGCGAGGTCTGCGGTGCCGGCGAGGACGTAGTCGCGCAGCGGTCGGGCGCTCTGAGCGGGTGGCCGCTGGTCGTGCAGCGCGATGCGGGTCCCCTTCTCCCAGGCGAGCTCGCCGCCCTCGAGCGACACCTCGCCGGCGAGCGCGCGCAGCAGCGTCGTCTTGCCGGCGCCGTTCGGACCCGCCAGTGCGAGCCGGTCCCGGCGCTCGACCTTGAACGAGACGCCGTCGAAGAGCACGTCTCCGGAGAACTCCTTGCGGAGAGTGGATGCGATGACGACCGCCACGTCCTGAAACTATCTGTCCGTGCGCCCGGGACTTCCCACCGCGACGATCCGGATCGTCGCTCTCGACGTCGGCTCGTCCTCGGTCCGCGCGGTCGCCTTCGACGAGAACGGGGAGGCCGAGTTGGGAGACGCGCACGCCGCCTACGACGATCTCGACGCCGACCGCCTGGTCGACTTGTGCCGGGCGGTGCTGGCCCAGGTGGGCGCGGGCGACGCGGTCGTCATCTCGTGCTTCTGGCACTCGCTCGTGGCCGTCGACGAGCGGGACCGGCCGCTCACCCCCGTCCTCACCTGGCGCGACCTGGCCGGCGAAGAGCCGCCGCGGATCGACCCCGCCGCCTACCACCGCCGGACCGGCTGCTTCCTGCATCCGTCCTACTGGCCCGCGAAGATCCTGCGCCTCGCCGCCGACGGCATCCGGCCCGCCCGCTACCTCTCCTTCTGCGACTACCTGCTGCTGCGGCTCACCGGCGAGCTCCGCACGAGCGTCTCGATCGCGAGCGGTACCGGCCTCTTCGACCCGAACCTGCTCGAGTGGGACGCCGTGACCCTCGAGGCGCTGGGTCTCGACGCCTCCCGGCTGCCGCCGGTCTCGGGCGAGCCGGCCGCAGGGGTCAGCCCGGCCCTCGGCGACGGTGTCTGCTCCAACCTCGGCTCGGGCTGCGTCGGCCGCGGGCGCGTCGCCGTGATGGTCGGCACGTCCGGCGCGGCGCGCGTCGTCCACGAGGCGCCGCGGGCCGCGGCGCGGGACGGCCTCTTCCTCTACCGGCTCGACGAGCGCCGGTTCTGCGAGGGCGGGGCGCTGTCGGACGGCGGCAATCTGCATGCCTGGCTCCTGCGGACGCTGCGGGACGTCGACCTGACGGGCATCGCGGAGCGCGAGGCCGCCGCCCACGGCCTCGTCTTCCTGCCGTTCCTCGGCGGCGAGCGCTCGCTCGGCTGGGACGCTGCGCGACGCGGGGTCGTCGCGGGGCTGCAGTTCGCGACGACGCCGCTCGACATCGCGCAGGCCGCGCTGGAAGGAGTCTGCTACCGGTTCGCGGACGTGCTCGAGGCGATCGGGCACGTCGAGTCCGTCGTCGCGACGGGCGGGGCGCTGCTCGCGAATCCCGACTGGGTGCAGGTGCTCGCGGACGTGCTCGGGCGGCCGGTCGAGGTCTCGGCGGTGCCGGAGGCCTCCGCCCGGGGCGCGGCGCTCGTCCACCTCGAGCGCGTCGGACTGCCGCTGCCGGCAGCACCCATCTCGCATGTCGTCGAGCCGCGCGCCGAGCGGCACGAGATCCATCTGCACGCGCTCGCGGAGCAGCGAGCCCTCATCGGCGCGGCTTCGGTCGTCAAGGAGTTACGCTCGCGTTGAAGCGACCGTAGGAGGACGGGCCCTTGCCCAACTCGGAGATCGAACTGCTCTCGATCGACACGATCCGCACGCTCTCGATGGATGCGGTGCAGAAGGCGAACGCGGGCCATCCCGGCACGGCGATGGCGCTCGCCCCGCTCGCGTACCTGCTCTACACGGAGGTCCTGCGGCACAACCCGGCCAACCCGCACTGGCCGAACCGCGACCGGTTCGTGCTCAGCGCCGGCCACGCCTGCGTGCTGCAGTACTCCGCGCTGCACCTGAGCGGCTACAACCTCTCGCTGGAGGAGCTGAAGCGGTTCCGCCAGTGGCAGTCCGCGACGCCCGGCCATCCCGAGTTCCGCCACACCGAGGGCGTCGAGACGACCACCGGGCCGCTCGGCCAGGGGTTCGGGAACGGCGTCGGCTTCGGGTTCGCCGAGCGCTTCCTCGCCGACACCTTCAACCGGCCGCAGCACCAGATCGTCGACCACCGCACCTACGTGATCTGCTCCGACGGCGACCTGATGGAAGGGGTCTCCAACGAGGCCGCGTCGATCGCCGGCACGAACGGCCTCGGCAAGCTCGTCTACTTCTACGACGACAACCACATCACGATCGACGGCACGACGTCGATCTCGTTCACCGAGGATCGCGCGAAGCGCTTCGAGGCGCTCGGCTGGCATGTGCAGTCGGTGGCCGACGCGAACGACCTCGACGCGTTGCGGCAGGCCGTCGCGGCCGCACAGGCCGAGGACTCGAGGCCGTCGATGATCGTCGTCCGCTCGCACATCGCGTACGGCGCACCCGACGCGGTCGACACCGCCAAGGCGCACGGCTCGCCGCTCGGCGAGCAGGAGGTCGCAGCGACGAAGAGAGCGCTCGGGTGGGATCCCGCAAAGCACTTCTACGTGCCCGACGAGGTCTACGAGCACATGAGCGGCATCGCGCGCGGCGACGCGCTCGAGAGCGAGTGGCAGCAGGCGTTCTCGAACTGGTCGCAGACGTTCCCGGAGGCCCGCGAGACGTGGGACGCCGCGCACGAGGGGCGCGTCGGCTCCTGGACGGCGCCCGTCTTCGAGCCGGGCGAGGAGCTCGCGACGCGCGCCGCCGGCAAGCAGGTGATGCAGGCGTTCAAGCACGCGGTGCCGACGATGATGGGCGGCGCCGCCGACCTGGTCGAGTCGACGTACACCGAGTTCGAGGGCGGGGGCCTCTTCTCCGACCGGTGGGCGGGCCGCAACATCGCCTTCGGCATCCGCGAGCACGCGATGGGCTCGATCGTGAACGGGATCGGCGTGCACGGCGGTTGCGTGAAGCCCTACGGCTCGACGTTCCTGATCTTCAGCGACTACATGCGCCCCGCGGTTCGCCTGTCGGCGCTGATGCAGCTGCCGGTCGTGTGGGTCTGGACGCACGACTCCGTCGGGCTCGGCGAGGACGGGCCGACGCACCAGCCGGTGGAGATCTACGCGGCGCTGCGCGCGATCCCGTACCTCTGGTTCGTGCGGCCGGCCGACGCGAACGAGACCGCGGAGGCATGGCGGGTCGCGCTCGAGCGGCCGGACGGCCCGGTGGCGCTGTCGCTCTCGCGCCAGAAGGTCCCCACGCTCGACCGCTCCGACCTCGCGCCGGCGTCGGGGCTCGCGCGCGGCGCCTACACGCTGTGGGAGTCGTCTCCCTCCCCCGACCTGATTCTCATCGGCACGGGCGCCGAGGTAGGCCTGACGCTCGAGGCAGGGCGCAAGATCGCGGACGAGGGGGCCGCCGTGCGCGTCGTCTCGATGCCGTGCTGGGAGATCTTCGAGCAGCAGACGGCCGAGTACCGCGACGAGGTGCTGCCGCCCGAGGTGCGGGCACGGCTCTCGGTCGAGCCGGGTGTCGCGCTCGGCTGGACGCGGTGGGTCGGCGACCGCGGCGACTCGATCTCGATCGAGCATTTCGGCGCCTCCGCTCCGGGTGCCACGGTTCTCGAGCACTTCGGCTACAACCTCGACAACGTCGTCGCGCGCGCGACCGCGCTGCTCGAGAGAGTATGAGCCGTAGGCTTGACGGAGGCTCACAAGGAGTGGAGGTGCCGGCTTTGCTGGCACCGGAGCTAAGGCCGTGAGGCTCGCCGTCGCCTTCGACCATCGCGGCGTGCACCTGCGCGAGGCGGTGCTCGAGGTGCTCGCCGGGCACGAGGTGATCGACTTCGGCACCGATACCGACGCGGTGCGGATCGACTACCCGGACAAGGCCCGCGAGGTCGGCGAGGCGATCCAGCGCGGCCGGGCCGAGCGGGCCGTCCTCGTCTGCGGCTCCGGCGTGGGTGCGTCGGTGGCGGCCTGCAAGCTCACGGGCGTCCGCGCGGCGATCTGCCACGACGCCTACAGCGCCCACCAGGGGGTCGAGCACGACGACATGAACGTGCTCTGCCTGGGCTCCGAGGTCATCGGCCCGTCGCTCGCGCGCGAGCTCGTGGAGGCATTTTTGAGCGCGACGTTCAACGGCGGGGAGCGCTACGTGGCGCGCCTGCTGAAGGTCGCAGAGATGGAAAGGGTGATGAAGGATGGCGAAGTCACGGCTGCATGAGCTCGTCGCGAAGGGTCAGTCGGTCTGGTTCGACACGCTCTCACGGCACCTGATCGAGTCCGGCGGGCTGAAGCGCATGATGGCGGAGGACGCCGTCACGGGGGTGACGTCGAACCCGTCGATCTTCCAGAAGGCACTCGCCGAGGGAGACGCCTACGACGAGCAGCTGAAGGAGCTGCTGTCCGGAACCGACGACCCGTCGGAGATCTTCTTCGCGCTCGCGCTGGAGGACATCCGCGACGCCTGCGACGTGCTGAAGCCGGCATTCGACAAGACGAAAGGTGCCGACGGCTTCGTCTCGATGGAGGTGGAGCCCGGCATCGCCTACGACACGGGCAGGTCGTACGACCAGGCGCGCTGGATCGCGAGCGAGGTCGATCGCCCCAACCTGATGGTGAAGATCCCGGCGACGGTGCCGGGGCTGCCCGCGATCGAGGACTGCACGGCGCACGGGACGTCGATCAACATCACGCTGATCTTCTCGCTCGACCGCTACAAGGCCGTCGTCGAGGCGTATCTGCGAGGGCTCGAGCGGCTGATCGCGGGCGGCGGCGACCCCTCGAAGATCGCATCCGTCGCCTCGTTCTTCGTCTCGCGTGTCGACACCGAGGCCGACAAGAGGCTCGAGGCGCTCGGCAACAAGGAGCTGCAGGGCAAGCTCGCGATCGCGAACGCCAAGCTCGCCTACGAGCACTATCTCGGGGCGTTCTCCGGCCCCCGCTGGGAGTACCTCGAGAGCAAGGGCGCGTCGAAGCAGCGATGCCTGTGGGCCTCGACCTCGACGAAGAACCCCGCCGACCGCGACGTGATCTACGTCGAGGAGCTGATCGGGCCGGACACCGTGAACACGATGCCGCTAGAGACGATCGAGGCGTTCTCCGAGCACGGCGAGGTGCGCGGCGACACCGTGCTCGAAGGGCTCGATGACGCTCGTGCGTTGATCGGCCGGCTCCGTGACGCCGGGGTCGACTACGACGATGTGGTCGAGACGCTCGAGGCCGAGGGGGTGCAGAAGTTCGGCGACG